>NZ_JBGOSN010000034.1:10412-43335 GCF_046335115.1 Paracoccus sp. P2
CAGCCCGCAGACCTCCAGCGCCTGATCGCGCAGGCAATGGCCGTCGGCCAGCAGCAGCAGGCGGTCGGCCTCGATGCTTTCGGGCCGGGCCGGGCCGGAAAGCAGCGTGGTGTCGCGGCCCGACAGCGCGACCAGAAAGGCGTCGCGCAGGACCGGCTCGGCCTCGATCCCCGGCTCGTTGACCGGCAGGGCCATGATCCCGGCATCGAAACGGTGGCCCAACACGCCCGAGACCACCTCGTCGGTCGCGATCTCGTGCAGTTCCAGGTCCAGCATCGGGTGGCCGGCGCGCAGGGCCGGCACCAGATGCGGGATCAGATAGGGTGCCACCGTGGGAATGATCGCCAGCCGCAGCCGCCCCGACAAGGGCAGCCGCCCGGCCCGCGCCAGCGCCTCCAGCCGCTTGGCGGTGTCGATCAGCTCCTGCGCCACCGGCAACAGCCGCTCACCCAGCGCGGTCAGCCGCACCGGCCCGGCCCCGGCACCGCGTTCGAACAGCGCCCCGCCCAGCCGCGCCTCGAGCTGGGCGATCTGGCTGGACAGGCCCGGCTGCGAGACATGCACCGTCTCGGCCGCGCGGCCGAAATGGCCCAGCCGGGCCACGGCAAGGAAATAGGTGATCTGGCGCAGGGTGAAATTCATAACCAAGAGTTATCAAACCCGCGGGAAATCACAAGCGTTCTTTCCCGCCCGCCGGCAGGGCCCCATGATGGACCAGGCCGGCGGATCAGAGTGGCGGATCAGAGTGGCAACCGCTGGACCAGCAGCTTGTCGATGCGGCGATGGTCCATGTCCACCACCTCGATGCGCCAGCCCTGCCAGTCCACGCGATCCCCCGCCTGCGGCAGCCGGCCGGCCAGGTCCAGCACCAGCCCGGCGACGGTGGAAAAGTCGCGATCCTCGTCCAGCGGCACCGACAGCCGGTCGGCAAATTCGTCGACCGGCATCCAGCCGGCCACCAGCAGGCTGCCGTCGTCGCGCTCGACCAGCTTCGGCTCGTCGTCGTCGAGCCCGGCGAATTCGCCGGTGATCGCCTCCAGCACGTCCATCGGCGTCACCACGCCCTCGAAATGGCCGTATTCGTCATAAACCAGCAGCATCTGCCCCGGCGCGGCGCGCAGCCGCGCGATGACCTCGGGCGCATCCATGGTCTCGGGGATGATCGGCGCAGGCTGCATCACCTGGCGCAGGTCCACCGCCTCGGCGCGGCTTTGCGACATCAGGTCCACGCTGGCAATGACGCCGATCAGGTTGTTCGGGTCGCCGTCGCTGACCGGCAGGCGGGTGCGGCGGCCGTCGCGGAACTTGCGCGCCATCTCCTCCCAGCTGTCGCCGACATCGACGGCCTCGATCTCGCGCCGCGGCGTCATCAGCCCGCGCGCGCTGCGGTCGGCGATGCGCATGACCCCGGCGATCATCTCGGTCTCGGCGCGGTGCATGACGCCCGCCGTCTCGGCCTCCGAAATCACCAGCTTGATCTCCTCGTCGCTGATGGTCTGCCGGTCCTCGCCCGACTGGCCCAGGGCCGCCAGGACCAGCTTGCCCGAACGGTCCAGAAGCCAGACCAGCGGCGCCGCCCCGCGCGAGATGGCCAGCATCAGCGGCGCCACCCGCACGGCGACCCGCTCGGGCGCCTTCAGCGCCAGTTGCTTGGGCACCAGCTCGCCCACGATCAGCGACAGATAGGTGATGGCCACCACCACGCCGCCCATGCCCAAGGGCTGCGCCAGCGAGGCCGGCACCCCCCAGCCCGGCAGCGCCGCCGCCAGCCGCGCGCCCAGCGTCGCGCCGGAGAATGCGCCCGACAGGATGCCGACCAGGGTGATGCCGATCTGGACCGAGGACAGGAACCGCCCCGGCTCCTCGCCCAGCGCCAGCGCGGTGGCGGCGCCGCGGTCGCCGCGTTCGGCCAGCACCTTCAGCCGCGCCGGCCGGGCCGAGACGATCGCCAGTTCCGACATGGCCAGAAGCCCGTTGAGCAGGGTCAGGACAAGGACGACAAGGACTTCGATCCACATCAAAGGGGCTCGCTCGGGTCAGGGAGATGCCGGAAGGCGGCTTGGCATGGCAGGCCGCGCCTGTCGGAAGGGTCGTCGATCATGCGCTTGTCGGCGGCTGGCTCCGGCTGTGTCATGCCCCAATATATCGGCTGGCGCGGCCGTGACAATCTCCCAGGCGGAAATTGCGCGGAACGCAACGTCACCTTGCCGCTTTTTACCGTTTTTTTCTTTCGTTCTTCTGCGCATTATGGAAATTTTCCATCCCCGAGACATGGCGCGACGGGACCGGACCACAGCATTCGAGGCCACAGATGAAGGACAGAACCGGGGAAATAACCGAGAAGGTCGTCTTCGTCCTTCAGGGCGGCGGCGCGCTGGGGGCGTTCCAGGCCGGCGCATATGAGGCACTGCATCGCGCCGGGCAGGAGCCGGAATGGCTGGCCGGCATCTCGATCGGCTCGATCAATGCCGCGCTCATCGCCGGCAACCGTCCCGCCCGGCGGCTGGAGGCGCTGCGCCGCTTCTGGGAAGAGGTGACCGGCGCGCCCTGGCTTTTGGGCTCGTGCTTCGAGGGCGGGCCGCTGCACGAACAGATGCGCGCGGTCTGCAACGAAAGCCGCGCCACCATGTCCACCATGCTCGGCGCGCCCGGCTTCTTCCGCCCGCGCGTCCCGGACCTGTTTTCCTTCCTGCCCGGCCTGATGCGGCAGACCAGCTGGTACGACACCTCGCCCCTGCGCGACACGCTGCTGACGCTGATCGACTTCGACTATCTCAATGCCGAAGGCCCGCGCCTGTCCATCGGCGCCGTCGATGTCGAGACCGGCAACTTCACCTGTTTCGACAGCCGCGAGACGCGGATCACCGTCGATCACGTCATGGCCTCGGGCGCGCTGCCGCCGGGCTTTCCCGCGGTCGAGATCGCGGGGCGGCACTATTGGGACGGCGGGCTGGTCTCGAACTCGCCGCTGCAATTCGTGCTGGCGGTGCCCAGCCCGCGGCCGCTCTGCATCTATCAGGTGGACCTCTACCCGTCGCGCGACATCCTGCCCCGCACCATGGCCCAGGTCGAGCAGCGCGAGCGCGAGATCCGCTTTTCCAGCCGCACCCGGCTGAACACCGACGAATTCCGCATCCGCCATGCGCTGGCCAGCGCGGCGCGGCGGCTGCATGCGCGCCTGCCGGCCGAGTGGCGCGACGACCCGGATCTGGCGATGCTGATCGAATCCGGCCCGGCCCATCCGGTCAGCCTGATGCACCTGATCTATCGCCATGCCGATTACGAAAGCGCATCCAAGGATTACGAGTTCTCGCGCCTGTCGATGCTGGACCATTGGCGCGACGGGCTGCGCGATGCGGAACGCTCGCTCGCCGATCCGCGCTGGACCGGGCGGCAGGTGCCCGAGGACGGGCTGATGATCTTCGACCGCAACGACCCGCACCGGCAGGACACCGCGGTCTGAGCCCGAGGCGGCACCGGCGGGAAAGCCGGCGCCCGTGCGGCGGCGGTCACTTGCGAAACAGATCCCGCAGCCCCGAGGGCTGGCAGCGCCAGAACTGCGGCGGCGCCGAGACGCTGGCGCCCAGCTTCGCTGCCGCGTGCCAGGGCCAGCGCGGATCGTAAAGCACCGTCCGGGCCAGTGCGATCATGTCGGCATCGCCGGTGGCGACGATGGCCTCGGCCTGCTCGGGCTCGGTGATCAGGCCCACGGCGATGACCGGGATGTCCACGGCCTGCCTGACCGCCCGCGCCAGCGGCACCTGGTAGCCGGGACCGACCGGGATCTGCTGGCGCCGGTCCAGCCCGCCGCTGCTGACATGGATGGCGGCGCAGCCCCGCGCCTCCAGCGCCTGCGAAAAGGCGATGCTGCCGGCAATGTCCCAGCCGCCCTCGACCCAGTCGGTGCCCGAGATGCGCACCGTGACCGGATGGCCCGCCGGCACCGCGTCCCGCACCGCCTCGAAAACCTCCAGCGGAAAGCGCATGCGGTTTTCCAGGCTGCCGCCATAGTCGTCCTCGCGCCGGTTCGACAGCGGCGACAGGAACTGGTGCAGCAGATAGCCATGCGCGGCATGGATCTGGATCGCGTCGATCCCCAGCCGCACCGCGCGGCGCGCCGCCTCGGCAAAGGCGTCGCGCACCCGCGCCAGCCCGGCGCGGTTCAGCGCCAGCGGCGGATTCTCGCCCTCGGCGAAGGGCAGGTCCGAGGCCGAGACGGTCTGCCAGCCATGCGCCGCATCCGGCGCGATCTGCGCCCCGCCCTCCCAGGGCTTCGCGGTCGAGGCCTTGCGCCCGGCATGGGCCAGCTGGATGGCGATGGGCATGTCCGACCAGGCGCGCACGCCCTTCAGCACCCGGTCCATGGCTGCCTCGGTCGCATCGTCCCACAGGCCGACATCGGCATAAGAGATGCGGCCCTCGGGCAGGACGGCGGTGGCCTCGATGGTCAGGATCGCCGCGCCGGAATGCGACAGCGCGCCCAGATGCATCAGGTGCCAGTCGGTCATCCGCCCGTCCTCGGCCGAATACATGCACATCGGCGCGATCACGATCCGGTTCGCGAGGGTCCGGCCGCCGATGGCGATCGGCTGGAAAAGCTTGGGTTGGGGCATGGGGGCATCCTTGCTGCTACCCGTCTCAGATATACCGCAACCGTCCGGCCGCAAGCCCCGGCCCGCGCGCTTCTTCCTTGTAGAAATATCCTGGGGGAACGCCGGACCGGCCCCGTCGAGGGGCCGGTCCGGCGTGGGGGCAAAGCCCCCTCCCGCTCAGAAGCTGTTGCGCTCGTGATAGGTGCGCAGGAAGCCCTGGATGCGCGGATCCTCGGGGTGGTGCAGGATGCGGCCGGGACTGTCGACGCCCACCAGCTCGCCCTTTTCCATGAAGGCAACCTGGTCGGCGACATGGGCGGCAAAGCCCATCTCATGCGTGACCACCACCATGGTCATGCCCTCCTGGGCCAGCGTCTTCATCACGTTCAGCACCTCGCCCACCAGCTCGGGGTCGAGCGCCGAGGTCGGCTCGTCGAACAGCATCAGCCTGGGCTCCATGGCGATGGCGCGGGCGATGGCGACGCGCTGCTGCTGGCCGCCCGACAGGCGCGCGGGGTGATTGCCCATCTTGTCGGCCAGCCCGACCTTGGCCAGCGCCTCGGCGGCGCGGGTCTCGGCCTCGGCTTTCGACAGGCCGCGCACCCGGATCAGCCCCTCGGCCACGTTCTCCTTGGCGGTCATGTGCGGCCACAGGTTGAACTGCTGGAACACCATGCCGATGGAGCGGCGCATCTCGCGCAGCTTGCGTCCCGACATCTTCCGCCCCGGCGCCTCGTAGCCGATCAACTGGCCGTCGATGCGGATCTCGCCCGAGTCGTATTCCTCGAGGAAGTTGATGCAGCGCAAGAGCGTGGACTTGCCCGAGCCCGAGGGCCCGATCAGGCAGGTCACCTTGCCCGGCGGGATGGACAGGTCCACGTCCTTCAGCGCGTGGAAGGGGCCGTAATACTTGTTGACCTTGCGGATCTCGACGGCGGATGCCTGCATCGGCTCAGGTCCTTTCGATCAGGTGTTTGGTGATGCGCGCCTCGAACCGGCGGCCGACGCGCGAGATGGTCTCGACCAGCGCCCAGAAGAACAGCGCCAGCACCAGGTTCGCCTCGAGATAGCGGAAGGTCTCGGTGGACATGCGGCTGACCTGGTACATCAGCTCGGGCACGGTGATGATCGACAGGATCACCGTCTCCTTGGTCAGGATGATCGAGAAATTGACCAGCGCCGGCAGCGACGAGACCAGGCCCAGCGGCAGCAAGATGCGGCGCACGATGATGGGCTCGGCCATGCCGATGGCGCGGGCGGCCTCGATCTGGCCATGCGGCACGGCGCGGAAGCCCGAGCGGAAGATCTCGGCGAAATAGGGGCTGCCATAGATGGTCAGGCCCAGCAGTCCCGCCGGCAGCGCGTCCAGCCGCAGCCCGACCAGCGGGCCGCCGTAATACAGCACGAAAAGCTGCACCAGGAAGGGCGTGCCGCGGATCACCTCGATATAGGCCTGGATGATCCAGCCCAGCCAGCGCGGCCCATAGCGTTGCATGAGCGCGATCACCAGCCCCAGCGCCATGCCGAAGATCGTGCCCAGGATCCAGCACAGCACGGTGACGCCAAAGCCCCTCAGCAGGGCGGGGCCGTATTGTTCAAGGATGCTCCATTCCATCAGACGGCCGTCCTGTGTTCA
The DNA here is from genome assembly GCF_046335115.1 of Paracoccus sp. P2. NCBI lineage: Bacteria > Pseudomonadati > Pseudomonadota > Alphaproteobacteria > Rhodobacterales > Paracoccaceae > Paracoccus > Paracoccus sp. P2. Next base: position 16,641 of record NZ_JBGOSN010000034.1, read on the forward strand.
AGGTAACGCCCCAGCGCCGCAAGGCACAGGTTGATCGCCAGGTAGATGCAGGCGGCGGCGATATAGACCTCCAGCGGGCGGAAGGTGGTCGCGGCCTGCGCCTGGCTGGCACGGGTCAGTTCCAGGATACCGACGACCGAGACCAGCGAACTGGCCTTGACCAGCAGGATCAGCTCGTTGACCAGCGCCGGCAGCGACATGGTGAAGGCCTGCGGCAGGATCACCCTGGTCCAGACGTCGCGCGGGGTCATGCCGATGGCAACGGCGGCCTCGGTCTGGCCGCGGGGCAGCGCCGCGATGGCGCCGCGCCAGATCTCCGAGATATAGGCGCTGGCGCAGATGCCGACGGTGACGACCGCCGCGAAGATGGCCGGCACGTCGATGCCGATCACCGGCAGCGTGTAGTAGAACACCAGCAGCTGCACCAAGAGCGGCACCCCCCGCAGGAAGCTGACCCAGATTGCCGCAAATCCGCGCAGGGCCCGATAGGGCGACAGCCGTGCCGCGCAGATCAGCGTGCCGATCACCAGCCCCAGCGCGATGCCGAGGCCCGAGATCAGCAGCGTATAGCGTGCCGCCCAGAACAGCGGCTCGAAGCTTTGAAGAAAGACCGGGATCGAAAACATGCGCGCCTCGGCTTGGCCCTTGGGGACGGGGCGGGGAACGGGCGGGACCAGGCCCCGCCCGCCAGCGACTCAGTTGGTCGGAACTTCGCGGGGCAGTTCGGTATAGCTGCCCAGCCATTTCTCCTGGATCGCCTTGACCCGGCCGTCATCGGTCATTTTCAGCAGCGCGTCGTTGATGGCCTTGGCAAAGCTTTCGCTGGCCTCCTCCTTGCGCAGCACCCAGGCGAAATAGGTCGGCTGGCCGAACTGGGCCGGCTCGAACAGCGCGAAGGTCTCTGGGCGGTTCTTCACCAGATAGGTCAGGTTCGGCAGCGAGCCCGCCACCGCGTCCAGACGGCCCGCGGCCAGGTCGGCATAGGCTTCGTCCGTGGTGCCGTATTCCTTGACGTTCACGCCGCCCAGGCTTTCGCCATAGGCTTGCAGCTGACGGAACTGCGCGGTGCCCTGCTGGACGCCGACGGTCTTGCCCTTGATGTCCTCGGGCTTGCTCAGCTCGGTGTTCGAGGCCGCGCGGACCAGCGAGACGGTGGCATCGGCGATCGGCAGGGTGAAGGTGTAACGCTCCAGCCGCTCGGGGGTGATGGTGACGGGCGCGATGACGATGTCGAACTTGCCGACTTCGAGGCCCGGCAGTTCGGCGGTCCAGGGAATGTCCTGATAGACCGGCGCGACGCCGATTTCCTTCGACACCTCGTCGAACAGATCCTTGGTCATGCCCTCGTACTGGCCGTTGTTCAGCATGTCGAAGGGGGCATAGTGCATGTCGGTCGCGGTGACGATCTTGCCGGCGGCCTTGATGTCGTCGAGCTGGTCGGCCGAGGCCGCCGAGCCGAGCGCAAGCGCGGAAAGCCCGAACAGGGCGGCCTTGAGGCTGGTCTGGAAGGTCATGTCTGTCTCCTAGTTGGACGGTAAGGGGCGCGGCCCCGGTGCGTTGCGACGCCGCGCCTATGGATCAGAGAATGGCGGGCAGATTCAACCCGTGCTCCCGCGCGCAGTCCAGCGCGATCTGATAGCCCGCGTCCGCGTGCCGCATGACGCCGGTGGCCGGGTCGTTCCACAACACGCGGGCCAGGCGCGCATCGGCCTCTTCCGACCCGTCGCAGCAGATCACCATGCCGGAATGCTGGGAAAAGCCCATGCCGACGCCGCCGCCATGGTGCAGCGACACCCAGGTCGCGCCCGATGCGGTATTCAGCAGCGCGTTCAGCAGCGGCCAGTCGGAAACCGCGTCCGAGCCGTCCTGCATCGCCTCGGTCTCGCGGTTGGGCGAGGCAACCGAGCCCGAATCGAGATGGTCGCGACCGATGACGATCGGCGCCTTCAGCTCGCCGTTGCGCACCATCTCGTTGAAGGCGAGGCCCAGCTTGTGGCGCAGCCCCAGGCCGACCCAGCAGATCCGCGCCGGCAGGCCCTGGAAGCTGATGCGCTCCTTCGCCATGTCCAGCCAGTTATGCAGATGCGGGTCGTCGACCAGTTCCTTGACGCGTTGGTCGGTCTTGTAGATGTCCTCGGGATCGCCCGACAGCGCCGCCCAGCGGAACGGGCCGATGCCCTTGCAGAACAAGGGCCGGATATAGGCCGGCACGAAGCCCGGGAAGGCGAAGGCGCGCTCGAAGCCCTCTTCCAGCGCCATCTGGCGGATGTTGTTGCCGTAATCGACGGTCGGGATGCCCTGGTCGCTGAAGGCCACCATGGCCTCGACCTGCGTGCGCATGCTGGCGCGGGCGGCGCGTTCAACCGCCTTGGGGTCGGTCTCCTGGCGGGCACGCCATTCGGCGACGGTCCAGCCCTGCGGCAGATAGCCATGCACCGGGTCGTGCGCGCTGGTCTGGTCGGTCACGATGTCGGGGCGCACGCCGCGCTTGACCAGTTCCGGGAACACCTCGGCGGCATTGCCGATCAGCGCCACGGATTTCGCCTCGCCGGCCTTGGTCCAGCGGTCGATCATCTCCAGCGCCTCGTCGAGGCTGTGGGTCTTTTCGTCGACATAGCGGGTGCGCAGGCGGAAATCGGCGCGCGTCTCGTCGCATTCCACCGCCAGGCAGCAGGCCCCGGCCATGACCGCGGCCAGGGGCTGGGCGCCGCCCATGCCGCCAAGCCCGGCGGTCAGGATCCACTTGCCCTTGAGATTGCCGCCGTAATGCTGGCGCCCGGCCTCGACGAAGGTCTCATAGGTGCCCTGAACGATGCCCTGCGAGCCGATATAGATCCACGAGCCGGCGGTCATCTGGCCATACATGGCCAGGCCCTTCTTATCCAGCTCGTTGAAATGGTCCCAGTTCGCCCAATGCGGCACCAGGTTCGAGTTGGCGATCAGCACCCGCGGCGCGTCCTTGTGGGTCTTGAACACGCCGACCGGCTTGCCGGATTGCACCAGCAGGGTCTCATCGGTCTCCAGCTTCTTGAGGCTGTCGACGATCAGGTCGAAATCCTTCCAGGTGCGGGCGGCGCGGCCGATGCCGCCATAGACCACCAGCTCATGCGGGTTCTCGGCCACGTCGGGATGCAGGTTGTTCATCAGCATCCGCATCGGCGCCTCGGTCAGCCAGCTTTTCGCGCTGATCTCGGTGCCGGTCGGCGGGAAAATGTCGCGGGTATTGTGCCGGGGATTGTCCATCTTGGTCTCCGTTCAGGCCAGCATATTGCCGGAAATGATGATGCGTTGAATTTCCGAGGAGCCCTCGTAGATGCGCATGATGCGCAGGTCGCGAACGATCCTCTCGATGGGGAAGTCGCGGGTATAGCCATAGCCGCCATGCAGTTGCAGCGCGGTGTCGGCGATCCTGCCCGCCGCCTCGCTGGCCGCGAGCTTGGCCATGCTGGAGGCAAGCGAAAAACGCCCGCCGTGGTCATGGGCGTTCTGGCGCTGGCGGGCGGCGTCCTGCGACAAGAGCAGCGCCTGGCGATAAGCGACGCCCATGTCGGCGATCATCCAGCGGATGCCCTGCCGGTCGGTAAGCCGCTCGCCGCCGATCACGCGGTCCTTGGCATAGGCGATGGCCGCTTTCATCGCCGCCTCGGCCATGCCCAGGCATTGCGCGGCAACCTCGATGCGGCCGTTGTCCAACACCTGCATGGCGGTGCGAAAGCCCCGGCCCTCCTCGCCCAAGAGCGCGTCCTGGGGCAGGTGGCAGTCGAGGTTCAGGGTGAAGACATGCCCGCCCTTCAGCCCCATGGTCCGCTCGGGCGCGCCCGGCTCCAGCCCCGGCGTGCCCCTGGGCAGGATGAAGGCCGAGATGCCGCGATGGCCCTTCTCGGGGTCGGTCACGGCATAGACGACGATGAAATCCGCCACGCCGCCGTTCGAGATGAAACATTTCGTGCCCTTCAGGTGCCAGCCGTCCTCGGTCCGGCGGGCGCGGGTCTTCATGTCGGCGGGGTCGGAACCGGCAGTCGGCTCGGTCAGGGCGAAGGCCCCCAGCGCCTCTCCGGCGGCGGCTTTCGGCAGCCATTCCTGCTTCTGCGCCTCGGTCCCGCCCAGCAGGATCGAATCGGTCGCCAGGTAATGCGCCGTCAGCGCCGAAGCGGTCGAGCCGCAGGCCCCCGCCACGATCGCCACCGCCCGCAGCAGCGCCGGGGCCGCGATGCCGCTGCCGCCATATTCCTCGGGCAGGTTCGCGCCCATCATCCCGGCCTCGCCCAGAACGGCAAGTTGCTCGTGGACAAAGGCCGAGGTCTCGTCGGTCTCGGCGGCTTTCGGCGCGATCCGCTCGGCGCAGATGCGCTCCAGCACGTCGCAGAACAGCCGTTCCTCCTCGGCCAGCATGTGCCAGTCGTCGCTCATGCGGTCTCCTCCAATCCGAATGCGCGCAGGATCGCGGCACGGTCGCCGCCAAGGCGCGGGGCCGAGGTCTCGGCCACGGGTTTCTCTGCATCGAAGCGCACCGGCTGGCCGACGGTCGGCGCCAGCCCCAGCACCGGATGCGGCAGGCGGCTGACCAGCCCGCGCGTCAGCGCATGCTCGTTGCCCGACGCCTGGGCGATGTCCCAGATCGGCGCGGCGGGCAGCCCGGCGCCGGCCAGCGCCGCGACGGCCTCCTCGGTCGTGCGGTCGCGCGACCAGCTTTCGATCAGGCGCTTGAGCTCGGGTTCATGCGCGGTGCGGCTTTCGTCGCTGGCAAAGCGCGGATCGTCCGCCGCCTCGGGCGCGCCGATCAGCGTGGCGAGCGTGGCGAACTGGCGCGGGTTCAGCACCGCGATCACCACCTGCCCGTCCTGGGTCGCAAAGCAGCCGAAGGGGGTGGACAGGGGATGGCGGTTCCCTACCCGCTGCGGCAGCTGGCCGGCATAGAAATGCAGCGCATGGCTGGTGGTCAGCATGGAAAACAGCGCGTCATACATGGCGACGTCCAGCGTGGCACCCTGCCCCGTGGCGTTGCGGTTGACCAGCGCCGCCATGATCGCCCAGCTTCCGAACAGGCCGGCGATCAGGTCGGCGACGCTTTCGCCGGTCTTCAGCGGCGCGCCGCCTTCCTCGCCCGTGCCGGCCATCAGACCGGACATGGCCTGCACCACCAGGTCATAGGCCGGCAGGTCGCGGAAGGGCCCCTGCTGGCCGAAGCCCGAGATCGAGCAATAGACCAGCCGCGGGTTTTCCGCCCGCAGCGCCTCGGCCCCCAGGCCCAGCCGGGCGGCGACACCGGGGCGGAAGTTCTCGACCACCACGTCGACGCGCGCCGCGACGGCCTTGGCCAGCGCCAGATCGCCGGGATCCTTCAGGTCCAGGACCAGGCTTTGCTTGCCGCGGTTGTTCAGCGTGAACAGCGCGCTTTCGCCGTCCTTGAACGGGCCGATATGGCGGTAATCGTCGCCGGCGGGAGGTTCCAGCTTGATGACCTCGGCACCCAGGTCGGCCAGAAGCGCGGTGCAATAGGGCCCGGCCAGCACGCGCGACAGGTCCAGCACCTTGATGCCTTGCAGCGGCTTCATGCGCGCAACTCCGGCGCTAGCGCGGCCAGGCGTTCAAGGATCGCCTTCAGCGTCGCCCGCAGCGCCTCGGCCTTCTGCTCGTCATAGGCAAAGGGCGGGGCCTCGGTCGCCAGATGCGTCACCTGGGCCAGTTCCATCTGGATGGCGTGGACGCCCTGCCCCGGCTGGCCGTAATGCCGCGTCGTCCAGCCGCCCTTGAAGCGGCCGTTCAGCACATGGCTGCGACCGGTTGCGGCGCAAAGCTCGAAGGTGGCCGCCTCGATGCGCTGGTCGCAGGAGGCGCCGCTGTTGGTGCCGATGTTGAAATCCGGCAGCACGCCCGGAAACAGGAAGGGGATCACCGAGCGGATCGAGTGGCAGTCGTAAAGGATCGCCACGCCGTGACGCGCCTTGACCCGCGCGATCTCGGCCGCCAGCGCCGCGTGATAGGGGGCGTGGAAGCGCGTCTTGCGGTCCGCGATCTCCTGGGCCGTGGGTTCCTCGGTCCAGATCGGTTCGCCGTCGAAATCGGTCAGCGGCACAAGACCGGTGGTGTTCTGCCCGGGATAGAGGCTCGCATCGTCCGGCCCGCGATTGGCGTCGATGACATAGCGGTGGAAGGTGGCGCGCACCGTGGTCGCGCCGGGCAGAAGCCCGTCATAGAGCCGATGGATATGCCAGTCGGTATCGGCCAGCACCTGCCCGCGCGAATTCAGCCGGGCGCGGATCTCGTCGGGCAGCCATGTCCCGGTATGCGGCAGGCCCAGGATGACCGGGCTGTCGCCTTGCACGACTTCGACGGGGTTCACGGCCGCACCTCGTCCAGCAGGCTGGCGGGGATGGCGCCGACCAGCACGCCCTCGCGCACCAGCCGGGCGGATTCGGCCAGGTCGGGGGCCAGGTAGCGGTCCTGCTCCAGCGCCGGCACCGTCTGGCGCAGCGCGGCGATCACCGCCTGCAAGGGCGCCGAAGTCGCCAGCGGCGCGCGAAACTCGACGCCCGCGCTGGCACAAAGCGCCTCGATGCCCAGGATCTGCGCAAGGTTCGCGTTCATGCGTTTCAGCCGCCGCGCGCCATGCGCGGCCATGGACACGTGATCCTCCTGGTTGGCCGAAGTCGGCGTCGAATCGGTGCTGCACGGCGTTGCCAGATGCTTGTTCTCGCTCATCAGCGCCGCCGAGGTCACTTCCGCGATCATCAGGCCCGAATTCAGCCCCGGATCGGGGGTCAGGAAGGGCGGCAGGTCATGGCTCAGCGCCGGATCGACCATCAGCGCGATGCGGCGCTGGGAAATGGCGCCGATCTCAGCGATGGCCAGCGCGATCTGGTCGGCGGCAAAGGCCACCGGCTCGGCATGGAAGTTGCCGCCCGAGACGATGCGGTCGGCGCCCACCAGCACCAGCGGGTTGTCGGTGGCGGCGTTCGATTCGATTTCCAGCGTGCGGGCGGCCTGCCACAGCAGGTCGATGCAGGCGCCCGTCACCTGCGGCTGGCAGCGGATGCAATAGGGATCCTGCACGCGCGTATCACCCTCGCGATGGCTCTCGCGGATCTCGGAACCTTCCATCAGCGCGCGGATGGTCCGCGCCGCGACGATCTGGCCGCGATGGCCGCGCAGCGTGTGGATCTCGTCCAGGAAGGGCGCGGTCGAGCCCATGATCGCGTCGGTCGAAAGCGAGGACGTGACCAGCGCCGCGCGGGCCGAGGCGAAGGCCTCGAACAGCCCCGCCAGCGCGAAGGCGGTCGAGACCTGCGTGCCGTTGATCAGCGCCAGCCCCTCCTTGGCGGCCAGCACCACCGGCTTGAGGCCAGCAGCGGCCAGCGCCTCGGCGGCGGGCATCTCGCGGCCGTCATAGGTCGCCAGCCCCTCGCCCAGCATGGCAGCGGCCATATGCGCCAGCGGCGCCAGATCGCCCGAGGCACCCACCGAGCCCTGCGACGGGATCACCGGCAGCACGCCGCGGGCCAGCATATCCTCGATCAGCTGGATCACCTCGGGGCGTACGCCCGAGGCGCCGCGGCCCAGCGACAGAAGCTTCAGCACCATGATCAGGCGCACGGTTTCCGGCTCGACCGGCTCGCCCACGCCGCAGCAATGCGACAGGATCAGGTTCCTTTGCAGCGTCGCCGTATCCCGCGCCGCGATCTTGATCGAGGCGAGCTTGCCGAAGCCGGTATTCACGCCATAGACCGGCGCCTCGCCATTGGCGGCGGCCTCGATGCGCGCCGCCGATTCGGCGATGCCGGGGCGGGCCGAGTCGGCCAGCCGCACGGCCAGCCCCTGGCGCCAGACCTGTTCAAGCTGCGCGAGCGTGGTTTCACCGGGAATAAGGATCAGTTCAGACAAGTTCGCCTCCGACGATGCGGGCATGAAGAGGGTTGAAGCCGATGCGATAGGTCAGTTCGGCCGGATGGCTGATGTCCCAGACCGCCAGGTCGGCGCGCATGCCGGGTGCCAGCCGGCCGCGATCCGCAAGGCCCAGCGCGCGGGCGGCATGGCGGGTGACGCCGGCCAGGCATTCCGAGGGCGTCATGCGAAACAGCGTCGCGCCCATGTTCATGGTCAGGAGCAAAGAGGTCAGCGGCGAGGTGCCGGGATTGCAATCGGTGGCCAGCGCGATCGGCACGCCGGCCTGGCGCAGGGCGGCCATCGGCGGATATTGCGTCTCGCGCAGGGTATAGAAGGCACCGGGCAGCAGCACCGCCACGGTGCCATGGGCCGCCATGGCCTCGATGCCGTCCGGACCCAGATATTCCAGATGGTCCGCGGACAACGCGCCGTGCTGCGCCGCCATGGCCGCGCCGCCCAGGTCGGAAAGCTGCTCGGCATGCAGCTTGACCGGCAGGCCCAGCCGCGCGGCATGGTCGAAGATGCCGGCCATTTCCTCGCGCGTGAACGCGATGCCCTCGCAGAACCCGTCCACCGCGTCGATCAGCCCCTCGGCATGGCCGCGCTGCATGCCGGCGATCACCACCTCGCGGATATAGCCCGCTCGGTCGTCCTTGTATTCCGGCGGCAGGGCATGGGCGGCCAGCCAGGTGGTGCGCACCGTCACCGGGCGGACCTGCCCGATGCGGCGGGCGACGCGCAGCATCTTCAGCTCGCTGTCGATATCGAGCCCATAGCCCGACTTGATCTCCAGCGTGGTCACGCCCTCGGCCAGCAGCGTATCGACGCGCGGCAGGGCGGATGCCAGCAGCGCCTCCTCATCCGCCGCGCGCGTGGCGCGGACGCTGGACAGGATGCCGCCGCCGGCGCGCGCGATCTCCTCGTAAGAGGCGCCCTCCAGCCGCATCTCGAACTCGCGGGCGCGGTCGCCGCCAAAGACGATATGGGTGTGGCAGTCGATCAGCCCCGGCGTCACCAGCCGCCCGCCCAAGTCGCGGCGCGTCACATCGGCATAGCGCGCCGGCAGCTCTGATTCGGCGCCGATCCAGATGATTCGCCCGGCCTCGATCACCAGCGCGCCCTGCTCGATCAGGCCGTAACTACCTGATTCTTCGCCCATCGTGACAAGCTTGGCGTGGTGGAGAAGCTGCATCGGATCGCATCCCGGATTGATTTCTCGGTCGTTCTATGTCTAAACTTATTTCAACTCTATGTCTAAACTTATTTTGGCACAAAGAAGGGCGACGGGATGACGGTTATCTGGGCGGAGCGGGCCTTGCTGCCCGATGGATGGGCAGAAAATGTCCGGGTGACGGTCGATCGGGGCCGAATCGCCGCGGTGGAAAAGGACACGGCGCCGCAGGGCCATCGCGCGGGCCTGCTGCTGCCGGCGCTTGCGAACCTGCACAGCCACGCCTTCCAGCGCGCCATGGCCGGGCTTTCCGAGGCGAAAGGCCCCGAGCCGCGCGACACCTTCTGGACCTGGCGGCAGATCATGTATCGCTTCCTCGACCACCTGACGCCCGAGGATGTCGAGGCGATCGCCGCACTGGTGCAGATGGAGATGCTGGAGGCCGGCTATGCCACCAATGTCGAGTTCCATTACCTGCACCACCGCCCCGGGGCTGGGCATTACGACAATATCGCCGAGATGGGCGAGCGCATCGCCGCCGCGGCCGGCCGCACCGGCATCGGCCTGACGCTTTTGCCCGTGCATTACCAATTCGGCGGCGTGGATCGCCGGCCGCTCGCCCCCGGCCAGAACCGCTTCGGCACCACGCCCGAGGAGTTCCAGCGCCTGCTGGAAGGCTGCGAGGCGGCGCTGCGGGCCCTGCCCCCGGACGCCGGCATCGGCGTCGCCCCGCATTCGCTGCGCGCCGTCTCGCCCGAGGGGCTGGCGGCCTGCGTCGCACTGCGCCCCGGCCGGCCGCTGCACATGCACCTGGCCGAGCAGGTGCCCGAGATCGAGGAAATCAGCGCCGCCTATGGCCGCCGCCCGGTCGAATGGCTGCTGGAAAACCACAACCCCGACCGGCGCTGGACGCTGATCCACCTGACCCACATGACCGAGGACGAAACCCGCCGCCTGGCCGCCACCGGCGCCGTCGCCGGGCTGTGCCCGATCACCGAATCGTCCTTGGGCGACGGCATCTTCAACGGCACCATCTGGGCCGAGGCGGATGGTCGCATCGGCTTCGGCTCGGACAGCAACATCCGCATCTCGCTGGTGGAGGAGCTGCGGACGCTGGAATACAGCCAGCGCCTGCGCGACCGCGGCCGGGCGATCCTGGCCGAGCCGGGGCGCTCGACCGGGCGGGTGATCTACGAGGCGGGGATGGACGGCGGCGCCACGGCGGCGGGGCGCGAGACCGGGGCGATCCGGCCGGGGCTCTGGGCCGACCTGGTCGCGGTCGGGCTGGACAACCCGGTCATGGCCGGCCGCAAGGGCGACCAGATGCTCGACAGCCTGGTCTTTGCCGGCCATGACGGGCTGGTCCGCGACACCTGGTCGGCGGGCCGCCATGTCGTGAACGATGGCCGGCATATGGACCGCGACCGCATCATCGCCGATTATCTGGCGACCATCGCCCGGCTTCAGGAACGCATGTGACCGAAAGACACTCCTCCAAGGCGCAAGCCATCACCAGCGAGGTGCGACGCCGCATCGTGGACCGCGAATGGCGGCAGGGCGACCGCATCCCGGACGAGGCCGAACTGGCCGTCGAGTTCGGCGTCGCCCGCGCCACGGTGAACAAGGCCCTGCAAATGCTGGCCGAAGAGGGGCTTTTGGACCGCAAGCGCCGGGCGGGCACGCATGTGACGGTGAACCCGGCCCGCAAGGCCACGCTGACCATCCCCATCGTGCGCGAGCAGATCGAGCAGGCGGGGATGGAATACAGCCACCGCGTCGTCGCGCAGCGCCGCAGCCCGTTGCCGGCCGATGTCGCCGCCCGCATGGCCCTGCCCGAGGGGCGCGAGCTGATCCACCTGCGCACCGTGCATTACGGCGACGACAGGCCCTTCCAGGCCGAGGACCGCTGGATCAACCCCGCCGCCGCGCCGGGCGCCGAGACGGTGGATTTCCAGCGCATCACCGCGAACGAATGGCTGGTCAGGAACTTTCCCTGGCTGCATGCCGACATGGCATTCTCGGCCGAGAATGCCAGCGCCCGCGACGCGCGGCTGCTGGAGACGCGGCAGGGCACCGCGCTTCTGATCCTGCAACGCACCACCTTCAACGACCTGGGCGCCATCACCTCGGTCCGGGTGGCCTTTCATCCCGGCTATGCCATGATCGCAACGCACTAGGCACCCGCGCCGGCTTCACTTTGCGCGGTCCTTCGCCTAATAGGCTGGCAATCCCAAAAAGGAAAAGCCATGGCCAGCGCCAATCTCAACATCATGATCAAGGCCGCGCGCAAGGCGGGCCGCAGTCTCGTCAAGGACTTCCGCGAGGTCGAGAACCTGCAGGTCTCGGTCAAGGGCGCGGGCGATTTCGTCAGCCGCGCCGACCGCGAGGCCGAGCGCATCATCAAGGAAGAACTGCGCACCGCGCGCCCGAATTACGGCTGGATCGGCGAGGAGACCGGCGAGGAAGCCGGCGAAGACCCGACCCGGCGCTGGATCGTCGATCCGCTGGACGGCACGACGAACTTCCTGCACGGGTTGCCGCATTGGGCGGTCAGCATCGCCTTGGAGCACAAGGGCGAGATCGTCGCCGCCGTGGTCTTCGACGCCGCCAAGGACGAGCTGTTCACCGCCGAGCGCGGCGACGGCGCCTTCCTGAACGACCGCCGCATCCGCGTCTCGGGCCGCCGGCAGATGATCGAATCGATCTTTGCCACCGGCGTGCCCTTTGCCGGGCGCGGCACCCTGCCCGCCACGCTGCGCGACCTCAGCCGGCTGATGCCGCTGACCGCGGGTGTCCGGCGCTGGGGCGCCGCCTCGCTGGACCTGGCCTATGTCGCGGCCGGCCGCTACGAGGGCTATTGGGAACGCGGCATCAAGTCCTGGGACGTGGCCGCCGGCATCCTGCTGGTGAAAGAGGCCGGCGGCTTCGTCGAATCGATCCGGCCCGAGCAGAGCCCGATCGAATCGGGCTCGATCGTCGCCGCCAACCCGCAGCTTTTCGACGAGTTCGCAGGATTGGTGCGTCAGCGCGACTGAGCCCGGCTTGACCTTTGTCGCGCCCAAGGGCATGGGCGGATCTCAAGACTGGGATACGCGCCATGCCCGAACACCACCCGACGGGGCCGTTGACGGCCCCGGCACCCCGCTCGCCTGCCGCGCCGGAGCCGCCGGGCGGGCCGCCGCGCACCGACAGGCAGGGCGCGGCGATCCTGATGATCTGCGCCTCGGCGCTGATCTTCGCGGCCCAGGACGGCGTCTCGCGCCACCTGGCCGCGGTCTATTCCCCCGTCTTCATCGTCATGCTGCGCTATTGGTTCTTCGCGGCATTCGTGGTCCTGCTTTGCGCCCGCGCGCCGGGCGGGCTGGGCCGGGCGATCCGCTCGGGCCGGCCCCTGACGCAGATCTTCCGCGGCGTGCTGCTGGTGGCCGAGGTCGTGCTGATGATCGAGGCCTTCGTGCGCATGGGGCTGATCAACACTCATGCGATCTTCATCTGCTACCCGCTGATGATCTCGGCGCTTTCGGGGCCGCTTCTGGGCGAAAAGGTGGGCTGGCGCCGCTGGGCCGCGGTCGCGGTGGGCTTTCTCGGCATCCTGATCGTGCTGAAGCCGGGCAGCGGCGTTTTCAGCGCCGATGCGATGCTGCCGCTGACGGGGGCGGCGATGTTCGCGGTCTACGGGCTGCTGACGCGCCTGGTCTCGCGCGAGGACAGCGCCGTGACCAGCTTTTTCTGGACCGGCATCGCGGGCGCGGGCGCCGTCACCCTGATCGGCATCTGGCATTGGGAGCCGATGGCCAGCGAAGACATCCCCTGGCTGCTGGTGCTGTGCTTTTCAGGGGTGGCGGGGCATTTCCTGCTGATCAAGGCCTATGAGCTGGCCGAAGCCTCGGCGCTGCAGCCGTTTTCCTATACCCAGCTGGTCTGGGTCAGCATCTTCGGCGTGACGGTATTCGGCGAGACGCTGGCGCCGAATGTCGCCATCGGCGGGCTGATCGTCGTCGGCGCCGGCCTGTTCACCTGGTGGCGCTCGTATCAGCGCGAGCGGGCCGGGCGGCGCTGAGCGGAGCGGCGCTGGCCTCCTCGACCGGCGCCGGGCCCAGCACCTCGGCCAGCACCCCGCCGGCGGCATAGGCCACCAACCGCCGCACCGGCATCGGCGGCCGGGCCGAGGCCACCAGCCTGATCGGCGGCGGCGCGGGCGCCGGCTTCATGCCGCCCCCGGTCAGATCCCATGTCGGCAGCAGCGGCACCGGCGCGCCCTTGATGCGGGCGCGATAGATGGGCAGCGCCTCGGCCACGCGCATGACGTAGTTGCGCGTCTCGTCAAAGGGGATCATCTCGACCCAATCGACCGGGTCCACCTGCCCGCGCAGGTCGCCGAACTCGTCCAGCCAGCGGGCCGAGCGCCCTGGCCCGGCATTGTAGCCCGCCGCCACCAGCGCGATCGACGGGCCGAAACGGTCGCGCAAGCCGGCCAGATAGGCCGCGCCCAGCCGGGCGTTATAGGCGGCGTCGCGGGTCAGCCGCGCCTGGTCGAAGGGCTCGCCGACCTTGCGCGCCATGGAACGCGCGGTGTCGGGCATGACCTGCATCAACCCCAGCGCCCCGGCATGCGAGGACACGGTATGGTTGAACTCGCTTTCCCGCCGGGCGATGGCCATGACCAGTTCGGGCGGCAGGCCCAGCTCGGCCTGCTCCAGCCCGGTCAGCGGGAAATAGGCGGCCGGATAGACCGCGCCCTTGGCCGCGGCGGCCTTGGCCAGCCGCAGCGCGTGCCAGGGCAGCCGCATCTCCAGCATCATCCGCGCCATGCGGCCGATATCCTCGGCCGCGGCGGTCTCGGCCAGGTGCAGGAAGAAGCGCGCGCCCTGGTCGGTCTCGCCCGCCGCCAGCAGCCAAGTGCCGGCCTGCCAGACCGGGCTGTCGCGCAGGGCGCTGCCGCGCCACTCGGGCAGGCTGGCCTCGCTGCGCCCGGCGATGGCCAGGCCGGGCTGCATCGGCAGGCCCAGCCTTTCGGCGGCAAGCTGGCCATACCAGGCGGATTGATATGCCGCGGCACGGGCATAGGCCGCATCGGCGCCGGCCTCGTCACCCCCGGCCTCCAGCGCCCGGCCCTGCCAGTAATGTGCGCGGGACAGGGAAATCGGGCTCGCCACCGCGCTTTCCAGCGTGCGGAAATGCTGAAGTGCCCGGTCCGGCGCGCCGCCGCGCAGCGCGGCATAGCCCGCAAGCCATTCCAGGTCGGAAAAGGCATCGCTGCCCTGCGGCAGGAAATGCCCGGCAGCCAGCCTCTCGGCCAGGGCCCAGTCGCCCTGCCGCAGCGCCAGGCGCGCGTAATCGGCACGCTTGCCGGCCCAGGCCGCGGGATCGCGCAGCGCCTCGGCGCTGGTCGAGCGTTCCAGCATCAACGCGCGCGCGAGATCGGGCATCTTGGCCCAGACCCGCCAGCGGAAGCGGTCGAGCGCCAAGCCCGCATCATCCCGTTGCGCCTCGGGCAGGGCCAGGATCAGCGCATCCACCCCGGCCTGCCCCGATTGCAACGCCAGCCGCGCGCGGCCCAGGGCCTGCGCGGGAACCGAGGCCATGGGCAGCACCACCTGCGCCGCCTGCCATTCGCCCAGGTCCAGAAGCCGCATCAGCCGCGCGTCGTGCAGCCCCGCCACCTCGGCGCCATGGGCGGCCAGAAAGGCATCGGCCTCAGGCTTGGTCAGCGCCTGCTCGGTCCAGAACCGCGCGATCTCGGCCTTCGCGGCCATGGGATCGGTTGCCTGCAAGGCCGCGATCAGCGCCGTGGCGCCGTTCAACGTATCGGGCCGGCGGGTGCCGAACCATTGGATCACCTCGGCCGGGGCCAGGTCGGGGCGCAGCACCGCGTCGCCGCGCTTCCAGAACAGCGCCATGCCGGGCCAATCCGCATGGCGCCGGGCAAAGTCGCGATATTCCGGCCAGCTGCCCTGCCCGGCCCGCAGCCGCTGCCAGGCGACCAGGTCGCGGGCGATGGGCCCCGAGGCTTCGGCCTCGGCCGCAGCGGTGGTCCAGTCGCGCATCGCCGCCGCCGCCAGGGCGCGGGACAGGCGCCCGGCATCCTCGGCCCCGGCCGGCGGGGCAAGGCTCAGGGCAAGGGCCAATGCCGGCCCGAGGATCCTGTCACGGAAAGGATACATCATGGCCCCATTTCTGCGAGGTTCCGCCGGGCGGCGCAACTCACATCCTTGGCAATCCGCGCATCCGCATGTAAGCCGCCATCAGAGGCAAATTCAGGATACCCACATGTTCAGAGGCTCGCTGCCCGCGCTGGTCACGCCCTTCACCCCGGACGGGGAGCTGGATCTCCCCGCGCTGGAAAAGCTTGTCGAGTGGCATGTCGACCAGGGCAGCCACGGGCTGGTGCCCGTCGGCACCACCGGCGAAAGCCCGACGCTGAGCCATGAGGAGCACCGCCAGGTCATCGAGGAAGTGGTGCGTATGGCCGCCGGCCGCATCCCGGTCATCGCCGGCGCCGGCTCGAACTCGACGCGCGAGGGGATCGGGCTGGTGCAGCACGCGCAGGCCGCGGGGGCCGACGCGGCACTGGTGGTGACGCCCTATTACAACAAGCCGACCCAGACCGGGCTGATCGCGCATTACACCGCGCTGCACGACGCGAGCGACCTGCCGATCATCATCTACAACATCCCCGGCCGCTCGGTCATCGACATGACGCCCGACACCATGGGCGAACTGGCCAGGCTGCCGCGCATCATCGGCGTCAAGGACGCGACCGGCAAGCTTGAGCGGGTCAGCCAGCAGCGCGCCGCCTGCGGCAAGGATTTCGTCCAGCTTTCCGGCGAGGACGCCACCGCGCTCGGCTTCAACGCCCATGGCGGGGTGGGCTGCATCTCGGTCACGGCGAACGTGGCCCCGAAGCTTTGCGCCGAGTTCCAGGAGGCGACGCTGGCGGGCGATTACGCCAGGGCGCTGGACTACCAGGACCGGCTCATGCCGCTGCACGAGGCGATCTTTGTCGAGCCGGGCGTCGCCGGAGCGAAATACGCCATGTCGCGGCTGGGGCTTTGCAGCGACGCCGTACGCCTGCCGCTGGTCGCGCTGACCGATGCGACCAAGGCCCGGATCGACGCGGCCCTGGTTCACGCCGGGCTGATCTGAACCGCGCATCAGGCCGGACGAGAGGGGGGCGGGGTTTCCGCCCCTTTTTCATGGCCGGCCCGGCGGGACCGGCACAGCCGGGGGCTTTGCGCCCCCGGACCCCCGCAGGATATTTGGCCAAGGAAGAACCCAAGGAAGGCGCAGGGCGGCTCCCGCTTCTTTCTTGTCCAAATATCCTGGGGGAGCGCGGAACGCGCGGGGGCAAGGCCCCCAAACGGGCTTGTCGCCTCGCTAATCCCCGGGACGGCGATCGACAAGGCTGGCCTTGTCCGGATCGGCGAAGGTGGCCCAGTCCTTGCCGGGCGCCGGACGGGGCAATTCGTCGCGGCTCCAGCCCNGAAGCCCCCAAACGGGCTTGTCGCCTCGCTAATCCCCGGGACGGCGATCGACAAGGCTGGCCTTGTCCGGATCGGCGAAGGTGGCCCAGTCCTTGCCGGGCGCCGGACGGGGCAATTCGTCGCGGCTCCAGCCCAGATGCATATGGGCCTTGGCGATGAAATAGCCGGTGACCGGGGCAGTCAGGAACAGGAACAGCGTGATCAGCAGCTCGTGCCAGGTCAGCGCCCCGTGCCGTGCCGGGAACCAGATCAGCGAGGCGATCAGCACCGCCCCCACCCCCAGCGTCGCCGATTTCGTCGGCGCGTGCAGGCGGGTCATCGGGTCGGGCAGCTTGACCAGCCCGTAGGAGCCGACGAGCCCGAAGAACCCGCCCACCACCAGCAGAACCGAGACGACGATTTCCGCGATCATGCCCGCCCCCTATTCGATGATGTCGCCGCGCAGGACGAATTTCGCATAGGCCACGGTCGAGATGAAGCCGACCATGGCGAAAAGCAGCGAGGCCTCGAAATACATCCCCGTGCCCTTGTCGATGCCGAACAGCGTCAGAAGCGCGATCATGTTGATCGCCATGGTGTCCAGCGCCAGCACCCGGTCCGACAGGCCGGGCGCGAAGACCACGCGATAAAGGCAGAACAGCAGCGCCAGCCCGAAGCAGCCATAGGCAAAGAGAAGCGCGTAAGCGATCATTCGAAGATCTCCTTCAGCCGGGCCTCGTAGCGGGTCTTGATCTCGTCCAGCACCGCCTCGGGGTCGGGGGCGTGCATGGCGTGGACCAGCAGGGCGCGCCCGTCCTCGGACAGGTCGCAGCTGACGGTGCCGGGGGTGAGGGTGATGGTCGCGGCCAAGGCGGTGATCGCCTCGGGGCGGCGCAGGTCCAGCGGCACCGCGATCCAGGCGGGCTGAAGCGCCCGGCGCGGCATGAACAGCACGATGCGCGCCACGGTGAAATTCGCCTTGGCGATGTCCCAGATCACCATCAGGAGATAGGCCGGGATGCGCTGCGGCTTGCTGTAGCCGCCCGCTCCCGGCCAATAGGGCGCGGTGATCAGCGGCACCACCAGGCCGATGATCGCGGCAAAGACCAGCGAGCCCACGGCCCAGCGGTTGACCAGGGCCATCCAGACCAGGATCAGCGTGACCGACAGCCAGGGATGCGGCAACAGGCGGCGGATCATTTCGTACCCTCCTGCCCTTCCAGCACCGCCGAGACATAGGCGTCGGGATCGTGCAGCTGTGCGGCGGTCGCCTCGGCAAAGCGCATGGCGGGGCCGGCAAAGGCGGTCAGGGCCACGATGCCCGACAGAAGCAGCGCCACCGAGGCCACCGCCAGCCAGTTCGCCGGCGCATCGCCGAGGTCCTGGACCGGCTCGTCCGGCTCCAGCTTGGGACCGGCTGCGACCGCCGGCGCCGGCACCGGGGCCGGGCCGAGCTCGAAGCTCTTCCAGAAGACGATCGAGCCGGCGCGCGACATGGCATAGATCGCGATCAGCGAGGTGATCAGGATCGTCGCCCAGATCCAGACCATCGCCGGGGCCGCGCCGGTGGCCTGCATCACCAAGAGCTTGCCGATGAAGCCGGAAAACGGCGGCATGCCGACCACGGCGATGGCCGCGGTGAAATACAGCGCCGCGACCAGCCCGTTGCCCGGCATCACCCGGTCCAGCCGCAGCCACAGATCGCCCCGGCGCGCGCCGATCATGTCCACGATCAGGAACAGCGCCCCCGCCGCCAGCGTCGAGTGGATCATGTAATAGACCGCCGCCGCGGTGCCCTGCGGGGTGAACTGCGCCACCGCGATCATCAGCGTGCCGATCGAGCCGATGGCGGCGAAAGCGGCCAGCCGACCCAGATGGCGGGTGCCCAGGATGCCGATCTGGCCGATGGCCAGCGTGAACAGCGCCGCCGGCAGCAACAGGTCGGTCACCACGCCTTGGGTCACGGCGTCCTGCGGAAAGACCAGGGTGAAGAAGCGGATGATGCCATAGACCCCGACCTTGGTCATGATCGCGAACAGCGCCGCCACCGGCCCCGGCGCATTGGCATAGGTCGAGGGCAGCCAGAAATGCAGCGGCACCAGCGCCGCCTTGACAGCAAAGACCAGCATCAAGAGTACCGCGCCGGCGCGCAGCAGCGCCGTATCCTCGGCCGGCATCGCCGCCACGCGCAGCGCCATATCGGCCATGTTCAGCGTGCCGGTGACGGAATAGAGCACCCCCAGCGCCGCCAGGAACAGCGTCGAGCCGGCCAGGTTGTAGGCGATATACTGCACGCCGGCGCGCAGCCGCATCTCGCCCCCGCCGTGGATCATCAGGCCGTAGCTGGCGATCAGCAGGATCTCGAAGAACACGAACAGGTTGAAGGCGTCGCCGGTCAGGAAGGCGCCGCAGACGCCCATCAGCTGGAACTGCCAGAGCGCATGGAAATGCCGGCCCTTGCGGTCCCAGCCCGAGCCCATGGCGTAAAGCTGCACCGCCAGGGCCAACGCCGCGGTCAGAAGCAGCATCAGCGCCGCCAGCCGGTCCAGCACCAAGACGATGCCGAAGGGCGCAGCCCAGTTGCCGAGGCGATAGACCTGCACCTCTCCGCCCGCGGCGAGCAGGTTCAGGTAAAGCGCCACCCCGGCCAGCAGGGCGGTGCCGGCGACCGAGAACACCCGCTGCAACAGCAGGTCGTTGCGCATCCACAGGATGATCAGCGGCCCGATGACGGCGGGCAGGACGACGGGGGCGATGATCAGATGGCTCATGCCTGGTCATCCCCCGGCATGCGGTCGGCGCGCGGCATGTCCACCCGGTCGTCGCCGCCTTCCAGGAAGGCCCCCAGCGCCATCATCACCACCACCGCGGTCATGCCGAAGCTGATGACGATGGCGGTCAGAACCAGCGCCTGCGGCAGCGGGTCGGTATAGACCTCCACCCCCTTTTGCAGGATCGGCGGCGCGTTCACCACCAGCCGCCCGGTCGAGAACAGGAACAGGTTGATGGCATAGCTGAGCATGGTCATGCCCAGCACCACGGCGAATGTCCGCAGCCGCAGGATCAGATAGACCCCGGCGGCGGTCAGCATGCCGATCGCGCTCGACAGCAGAAGTTCCATCAGCGCCGCGCCTCCCTGCTGGGGTCGATGTCCATCGGGTCCAGGTTCACCGTCTCGCCCGCCTGCCGCGCGATCCGCGACAGCGAGTTCAGGGCCAGCATCACCGCCCCGACCACGCACAGGAACACGCCCAGGTCGAAGCCCATGGCCGAGGCCAGCTCGAATTCCTCGAGCCCCGGCAGCTTCACATAGCCATAGGCCGAGGTCAGGAAGGGCAGCCCGGCGAACCAGGCGCCGATTCCGGTCAGCCCGGCGGCGATGACGCCGGCGCCGATCAGCGCGTGATAGTTGATCTTTTGCCGCTCCTGCGCCCAGGCAAAGCCCGAGGCCATGTATTGCGACACCAGCGCCACCGAAACCACCAGCCCGGCGACGAAGCCGCCACCCGGCATGTTGTGGCCGCGCAGGAAGATATACAGCCCGACCACCAGCGAGATCGGCAGGATCAGCCGCGTCACCACCACCAGCGTCAGCGGATGCCGGTCGCCGGCGCGGCGGCTGTCATGGACCCAGTTGCGCAGCCGCCGGCCGCTGGCGCCGGCCAGCAGCGTCTCGGTCAGGGCGAAGATGGTCAGCGCGGCGATGCCGAGCACGGTGATCTCGCCGAAGGTATCGTAGCCGCGGAAGTCCACCAGGATCACGTTGACCACGTTGTCGCCGCCGCCCAGCCTGTAGCTGTTGGCCAGCATGTATTCCGAGATCGGGGAAAAGGCGAAATCGCTGCGCATGATGGCATAGGCCAGCGCCCCGAAGCCCAGCCCGGCCAGCGCGGCGATGAAGGCGTCCAGGCCGCGCTTGCGGTCGGGACTTTCGATCACGGTGAACTTGGGCAGGAAGTTCAGCGCCAGAAGCAGCAGGACCACCGTGACCACCTCGACCGAGATCTGCGTCAGCGCCAGGTCGGGGGCCGAGAAATAGATGAAGCTGACCGAGACCATCAGCCCGATGATGCCGACCAGCACCAGCGCCAGGATGCGCCGGCGGTGAAAGGCCACCATGCAGCAGATCGCCACCATCAGCAGGATCCAGCCGACCAGCGGCACCGGCTGGACGGGCAGCATCGGCCGGGTCGCGCCCTGCCAGCCTCCGGTCGAGAAGGCCCAGAAGCCGCACAGCACCACGGTCAGCGAAAAGGCCGCGAGGGCGCGCGACATCGAGCCGTTGGTCAGCCGGTCGGTAAAGACGCCCGCCGCGCAGGTCGCCGCGCGAGTGACGGCGTCGAAGATCGCCTTGGCGTCTAGCCAGGCCATCGCCGCCCGCATGGCCAGCAGGTGGCGGTTCAGCGCCAGCAGCAGCGTCCCGCCGACCAGCGCGGTGATCGACAGCATCAGGGCCGGGGTCACGCCATGCCACAGCGCCAGATGCGGATGCTGGGCGGTGCCGGTGACGGCGCTGGCCGAGACCTCGACCAGCCAGCCGGCCATGCCGGCGGGGAACAGCCCGATCAGCACCACCAGCACCACCAGCAGCGCCGGAGCGGACCACAGGCCGAAGCCCGGGTCATGCGGCCTGCGCGGGTAATCCTGGCGCTCGGGGCCGAAGAACACCTGCCAGACGAAGCGCAGCGAATAGCAGACCGAGAACAGCGCCCCCAGCGTCGCCATCGCCGCGATCAGCACGGGGCTGCCCTGCCACGCGGCATGGGTCGCCTCCTCCAGCATCAGCTCTTTCGACAGGAAGCCGTTCAGCGGCGGGATGCCGGCCATGGACAGCGCCGCCACGGTGCCGATGACGAAGGTCACCGGCATCAGCCGGCGCAGCCCGCCCAGACGGGCGATGGAACGGGTGCCGGCCTCGTGGTCGATGATGCCGGCAGCCATGAACAGCGCCGCCTTGAAGGTGGCGTGGTTGATGATGTGGAATACCGCCGCCACCGCCGCCGCCTCGGTGCCGAAGCCCAGAAGCATGGTGATGAGGCCCAGATGCGAGACGGTGGAAAAGGCCAAGAGCGATTTCAGGTCGTCGCGGAAGATGGCGATCCAGGCCGCCAGCACCATGGTCACAAGGCCGGTGGTGGCGACAATATAGAACCATTCCGGCGTGCCCGACAGCACCGGCCACAGCCGCGCCATCAGGAACAGCCCCGCCTTCACCATGGTCGCCGAATGCAGATAGGCCGAGACCGGCGTCGGCGCCGCCATCGCGTGCGGCAGCCAGAAATGGAACGGGAACTGCGCCGATTTGGTGAAGGCGCCCAGCAGGATCAGCAGCAGCGCCGGCAGGTAATAGGGGCTGGCCTGGATCGCCTCGCGCGCCTGCAGGATGTCGCCAATGTCGAAGCTGCCGGCGATATTGCCCAGGATCAGCATCCCCGCGATCATGGCCAGCCCGCCCATGCCGGTCACCGTCAGCGCCATGCGGGCGCCCTGCCGCCCCTCGGGCAGGTGCTTCCAATAGCCGATCAGCAGGAAGGAGGACAGCGAGGTCAGCTCCCAGAACACCAGCAGCAGCAGGATGTTGTCGGACAGCACGATGCCCAGCATCGCGCCCTGGAACAGCATCAGGTAGGTATAGAACACGCCCACCGGATCCTCGCGCGACAGGTAATGGCGCGCATAGGCGATGATCAGCAACCCGATCCCCAGGATCAGGATGCCGAACAGAAGCCCCAGCCCGTCGATGCGGAAATGTGCGTTCAGCCCCAGCGAGGGCAGCCAGGCGAAGCGCGCCGTGATCACCTCGCCCGCCATGATCGCCGGGACATGCAGGCAAAGCCCCAGCAGCGCGATGAAGGTCGCGGTCGCGCAGGAAATCGCCGCGACATCGCGGCCCGATCGGATCAGCAATCCGGGCAGCAGCGCCCCGATGAACGGAAGTGCAGCGATCAGTGCTGGCGACATTGTCCCTCTTCCATTTTTCGCGGCCCCCTGTTCGCGGCGGGGTTTCCCGATGTCAAGCCAATGACAAAGCAACTAGGCGATGTTCGCCTTTCGTGCTAACGCTGGATCAAAACAAGGAAACAGGCATGAAGATCATCGGCATAGACCCCGGCCTGCGCAACATGGGCTGGGGCGTGATCGCGGTCGAGGGGCCGCGCCTGCGGCACCTGGACAATGGCATCGTCCATTCCGAGGCGGGCGAGCTGGGGCCGCGGCTTGCCGCGCTCTATCGCGGGCTTCGCGCGGTGATCGCCCGGCACGCCCCCGATGCCGCCGCGGTCGAGCAGACCTTCGTGAACAAGGACGCGCTCGGCACGCTGAAGCTGGGCCAGGCGCGCGGCATCGCCCTGCTGGCCCCGGCCGAGGCGGGGCTGGAGATCGGCGAATACGCTCCGAACGCGGTCAAGAAGACCGTGGTCGGCGTCGGCCATGCCGCCAAAGAGCAGATCCAGCACATGGTCCGCTTCATGCTGCCCGGCGTCGAGTTCGCGGGGCCGGATGCCGCCGATGCCCTGGCCGTCGCGATCTGCCACGCCCATCACCTGCAGGGCCGCGCCCTGCGCATCAAGGCCAGCGCGTGAGGAACAAGGAATGATCGGACGCATTGCCGGGGTGATCCTGCATCGGGCACAGGACCATGTGCTGATCGACGTGCGCGGCGTGGGCTATATCGTCCATGTCAGCGAACGCACCGCCGCGCACCTGCCCCCCGCCGGACAGGCGGTGGCGCTTTACACCGAACTGCTGGTGCGCGAGGATCTGCTGCAGCTTTTCGGCTTCCCGACGCTGCTGGAAAAGGAATGGCACCGGCTCTTGACCTCGGTGCAGGGGGTGGGGGCCAAGGTGGCGCTGGCGATCCTGGGCACGCTGGGGCCGGACGGGCTGTCGCGGGCGCTGGCGCTCGGCGATTGGTCGGCGCTGCGCAAGGCCCCCGGCGTCGGACCGAAACTGGCGCAGCGCGTGGCGATGGAGCTGAAGGACAAGGCCCCGGCGGTGATGGCGCTTGGCGGTGCGCTGACCGTCGATCCCGGCCCCCTGTCCGAGGCGGAACTGGTCGAGACCGCCGCCCCCGCAACCGCCCCGGCCCATCCGGCGCCATCTTCGGCGCAAGCAACCGCGGATGCGCTCTCGGCGCTGGGAAATCTGGGCTATGCTCCGTCCGAGGCCGCCTCGGCCGTGGCCGAGGCCGCGGCACGGGAACCCGCCGCGCCGACCGCGGCGTTGATCCGCGCGGCCCTGCGGCTCTTGGCGCCCAAGGAGTAAGACGATGACCGGAAACCTGCGCACCTTCATCCTGATGGCCGCCCTGACCGCGCTGGTCATGGGCATGGGCTGGCTGATCGGCGGCCAGGGCGGCGCGGTGATCGCGCTGATCGTCGCCGGGGCGGGCAATGTCTTCGCCTGGTGGAACAGCGACAGGATGGTGCTGCGTCAGCAGGGCGCGCATCTTGTCACCCGCCAGCAGGCGCCCGAACTGGTGGACATGGTGGCGGCGCTGGCACAACGCGCCGGCCTGCCGATGCCCAAGGTCTATGTCCTGGAAACCGAACAACCCAACGCCTTCGCCACCGGCCGCAGCCCTGAAAACGCCGCCGTCGCGGTGACGCAAGGCATCATGCGGGTGCTGAGCCGCGACGAACTGGCCGGGGTGATCGCGCATGAACTGGCGCATATCAAGCATCGCGACACGCTGACCATGACCGTCACCGCCACCATGGCCGGCGCCATCGCCATGCTGGGCAACATGCTGATGTTTTCCAGCATGTTCGGCGGGCGCGACGACAATCGCGGCGGCGGGCTGGCGGCGATCCTGGCGATGATCTTTGCGCCGCTCGCGGCTGGGCTGGTGCAGATGGCGATCTCGCGCACCCGCGAATACGAGGCCGACCGGATGGGGGCCGAGATCTGCGGCCGGCCGATGGCGCTGGCAGGCGCGCTGGCCAAGATCTCGCGCGCGGCGGGCCAGGTGGTGAATATCCCGGCCGAAAGGAACCCCGCCTCGGCCAGCCTGTTCATCGTGAACCCGCTGCACGCGCTGCGCATGGACCGGCTTTTCGCCACCCATCCGCCGACCGAGGAGCGCATCGCCCGGCTGCAAGCCATGGCCTCGGGCACGGGCGCCGGCCCCTGGGGCGCGCGATGAGCCAGCCCGACCCCATGCTGCGCCCCGAACCGCTGGACAGCGACGGCGAGGACCGCGCCCTGCGCCCGCAGCGGCTCGAGGATTTCGTCGGCCAGGCCGAGGCGCGGGCGAACCTGCGCGTCTTCATCGAAAGCGCCCGCATGCGCGGCAAGGCGATGGACCACACGCTGTTCCACGGCCCGCCCGGCCTGGGCAAGACCACGCTGGCGCAGATCATGGCGCGCGAGCTGGGGGTGAACTTCAAGATGACCTCCGGCCCGGTGCTGGCGCGGGCGGGCGACCTTGCCGCGATCCTGACCAATCTGGAAGCCCGCGACGTGCTGTTCATCGACGAGATCCACCGCATGAACCCGGCGGTCGAGGAGATCCTCTATCCGGCGATGGAGGATTTCGAGCTGGACCTGGTGATCGGCGAGGGCCCCGCCGCTCGCACGGTGCGGATCGAGCTGCAACCCTTTACCCTGGTCGGCGCCACCACCCGGCTCGGCCTGCTGACCACGCCCCTGCGCGACCGCTTCGGCATTCCGACCCGCCTGCAATTCTATACCGTCGAGGAACTCGACCTGATCGTGACCCGCGGCGCCCGGTTGATGGGCATCCCCTCGGAGCCCGAGGGCACGCGCGAGATCGCCCGCCGCGCCCGCGGCACGCCGCGCATCGCCGGCCGGCTCTTGCGCCGGGTGGTGGATTTCGCGCTGGTCGAAGGCGACGGCAGGCTGAGCCGCCAGATCGCCGATTCCGCCCTGACCCGGCTTGGCGTCGATCACCTGGGCCTCGACATGGCCGACCGCCGCTACCTGGCGCTGATGGCCGAGCATTACGGCGGTGGCCCGGTCGGGGTGGAAACCCTTTCGGCCGCGCTGTCGGAAAGCCGCGATTCCATCGAGGAGGTGATCGAGCCTTACCTGATGCAGCAGGGCCTGGTCAGCCGCACCCCGCGCGGCCGCATGCTGGCCCGGCTGGGCTGGCGCCATCTGGGCCTCGATGCCCCCCGCCCCCAGGAGAGCCTGTTCGATGAATGACCTGGAAAGCCGCATCCGCGCCAGTTTCGACCGCCAAAGCATGATGCGCACCCTGGGCGCCCGGCTTGCCGCCATCGCGCCCGGGCGCATCGCCATCACCGCGCCGATCCTGCCGACATCGCTGCAGCAGCATGGCGCCGGCCATGCCGGGCTGGCCTTCAGCATCGGCGATTCGGCCGCGGGCTATGCCGCGCTGACCTTGATGCCCGAGGACGCCGAGGTGATGACGGTCGAGATGAAGATCAACCTGATGTCGCCTGCCACCGGCGACCGGCTGGTGGCCGAGGGAAGGGTGATCCGCCCCGGCCGCCGCATCCTGGTGGTCGCAGCCGATGTCTGGGCCGAAGCGGAAGGCACGCGCAAGCATGTCGCCATGCTTCAAGGCACGATGATCCCGGTCTGACCCTGCAGCCTTGCGCGGCCTGGTCGAGGCCGCGACCGGGGGCTTTGCGCCCCCGGACCCCCGCAGGATATTTATCCAAGGAAGAACGGACCGATGGTTCCCTGGCTTCTTCCATGGACAAATATCCTGGGGGAGCGCGGAACGCGCGGGGGCAAAGCCCCCGGCAAGCTTCATCCCGGGCGCTATGGGCATTTACCAGCCCATCGCGGCGCCGGCGAGTGTCCGAAGGCGCCGGCCGCAGTTTGGAACGAAGCGACGGAGGGGCTTGCGGCGGTCTTTGGGTTTTGGCCGGGGCATCGCAAAGGCCTGCCACGCGACGATGAAGTGCAGGGGATAGCGGTATCCTATCGGCCGGTACGGATCTTCTGAGCTGGTCCGTCTCGATGACAGCTCGGCGATTGGTCCCCGAGCATTCCTGCCGCTGGCGGCATGCCGCTGCGCCCCGGCAGCTCCGCCATCGCCGCGCGGCGCAAGAGTCGCGGGCGGAATCCGGTTCAAGCCGCCTTTACCTAGCGCGGATTCGACTTAGTCCGGGTCATATCCGGCGGGCTCGAAGTAGTTCCGGCATTCCTCGGGGGTGAAGGCGGATAGACAGTCGGCGACGGCTGA
>NZ_JBGOSN010000035.1:0-41815 GCF_046335115.1 Paracoccus sp. P2
TAGGGCAATCTGCGACGTAGCGTGTCGCATCCGCGCCCTCATTCCCGCTGACGCCAAAGCCGCCCTTGAAGCCTATGGACGCGAGAAGGTGCGGGAGGGGATGAAGATGGCGGCGAATATTGCTCGGACTGCATATGAGCGAAACAAACGATGCCCTGATGGATGTGCCTGTGATGATGGGTTTCATGTAGAACAGCGCATCCTCGCCGCCATGGAGAAGGAGGCCGGGGAATGACCCAGAACGAAAACTATGAGTTTGGCGAGACGGAGCAGGTCGAGGTTAGACTGGATGATAGTGGGAACCCATCGTTCTTTTTCAGTTCGCGTGACGGATGGGTAGATCTTGGCCCTGAAATCCGAATGGCCGCTGACAACTACGCCATTGGCACACGAATTGAACTTCGGGAGCCTTTGAAATGACCCATCACGACAAAGCGCGGGAACTGGTGGAGCAGTTGCGGCAGTGGGATGGCTGTTGGCCTGCCCCAGGCCTTGAGCGCGACGTAGAGGCCGTCGCCGACCTCATCACCGCGCTGGCCGAGGAAAACCGGAGGCTGCGCGGGGTGCTGGAAAAGATTGCCTCTACTGGCCGCTGTGAGTTCGCGGAAGTCCGCGCCGTGCTGCGCAGCACGGAGGCCAGCCATGACTGATTCTGTAAAGCGCGCATGTGAACAGTGGATTTCGGCTGGTTATGGAGAAGATTGTTTCTGGGAAGATTGGCCTGAATGCCCCTGCGAGGATTCATTGACACCCAATCAGGTTATGGCAGCGGTCGCTAAACTAGAGTCTGAGAACCAGCGGCTGCGGGAGGCGATCCGTCACGCTGACGACATTCTGGAAGGTTGCGGATTTGCCATTGAGCTCGGCGCTCGCCGTGTTCTGCGCATCGCCCTGTCCAGCACGGGGGAGAAGGGGTGATGGCATGGAAGAGCGAGTTTCTGCCGTGTCCGCTGTGTGGGCAGCCAGTTTTCGTCAATTGCGACGACTACAGTCCCGCGTCCAGTGGACGGTTCTATACCGAGTGCCAAACCGTGGACTGCATCATGCCAAACTGTGAGCATGATAGCTATGAGGCGCTGCGAGATGGGTGGAACCGCCGCACCGGACAGGGAGGCGGGGATGAGTGAGGGAGAGCAATTCCCTACAGCCATGAGATGGGTGGAAACCTACTCTGCTGCGGGGACCGCTAAGCTTCTGTGCCCGCTCTGCCGGGGGCAAGGTTGGCTGCATTTTAGCTGTGGAACGCCGTGGCGGTGCAAGTGCAATCACTCATCGTCGCTGACACCGCCGGCATATCGCACCGCACAGAGGGAGGCGTAGATGGGGAGGCCGGACACCACGCTCAAGCGTATGCTGATCGCCAGCAAGGAAGCCGGCTATATCGTGGCCGGCGCCAAGGCCGAGGGCGACAAGATCGAACTGATATTCGAGACGCCGAAGGATGCCCTGCCCGCTGACCTGATCAATTGGAGCCGCAAGAAGTGAAGCGGTCTTTGCCGGCATATGTCTATGCAAAGGGGAAGCGGGGCTATCTCTACTTCTGCCGTTGGGGCAAGACCCAGCGGATGTATGCCGAGCCGGGAACGGCCGAGTTTGCGGCGGAATATGCCCTGCTGATGCGCGGCCGGCCACCTGCCCCGAAGCGCACGATCAAGGGCCTGATCCAGAAATACATGGAATCCGAACGCTGGCCCGCGCTCGCTCAGAACACCAAGAAATCCTATCGTCGGCATTTCGGCTATCTGGAAGAGGTTGCGGGTCACATCGATCCAGCCACGCTGCGCACCGCCCATATCTACGAGATGCGGGATGCCCTCCGCGAGACGCCGACCGATGCCAACCGCAAGATCGGCGCCCTATCCACGCTGCTGGCGCATGGCGTCCGAATCGGCTGGCTGGACCGGAACCCAGCCGAGGGGGTCGAAAAGCTCAAGGGCCTGCGCCCACCGCGCGAGCCGTGGCCAGAGGCCAAGATTGAGGCGTTCAGAGGGGAGGCCGCGCCCCTGCCCTTGCTCATCTTCGAGATGCTGCTGGGGACAGGACAGCGAATCGGGGATGTGCTGAAAATGCGCTGGGATGATATTGAGGACGGCGGGATCTGGGTTCGGCAGCAGAAGACCGGAGCCGGCATCTTCGTGCCGTTCACCGATGGGCTGGCCGCTATCCTCGAACAGACGCCACGACAGGGCGATACAATCATAGCGCAGCCGAACGGTCGGCCGTGCAGCTACTCGTTCGCCCACAAGCTGGTGACGGAGGTGCGGGTCAAGATCGACGCCATGGCTTGGGACATACATGCTCTGCGCCATTCCGCCGCCGCTGAAATTGCCAGCCTGCCGGGCATGAGCATCGAGCATGTGATGGCAATCACGGGCCATTCGAGCGAGCAAATGGCGCGCCACTACAGCCGGAAAGCCGACATGCGCGCGAAGGCCAGAGAGGCGCAGAACGCACGGCGAACGAAGCACGAAACAGGAAATGCAGGCTGAAACGGCATATTCGGACTATGAAAAATCAACATGTTACGGTAAAATAAAAGTGGTTCAGGAACATCTCCTTGGTCAGCGTCGTGCCCTTGCGCAGGCTCAGCAGTTCCAGGATCTGATATTCCTTGCCGGTCAGGTTGACCGCGCGCCCGCCCACCTCGACCGAGCGCGCGTCCAGGTTCACCACCATCTCGCCGGTGCGGATCACCGACTGGCTGTGGCCCTTGGAGCGGCGGATGATGGCCTGGATGCGGGCGACCAACTCGTCGCGGTTGAAGGGCTTGGTCATGTAGTCGTCGGCGCCGAAGCCGAAGCCGCGCAGCTTGCTTTCGGTGTCGTCCGAGTCGGTCAGGATCAGGATCGGCGTGTCGATGCGCGACATGCGGATCTGGCGCAGCACCTCCATCCCGTGCATGTCCGGCAGGTCCAGGTCCAGCAGGATCAGGTCGTAATCGTAGAGCTTGGCAAGGTCGATGCCCTCCTCGCCCATGCCGGTGCGATAAACGTTATAACTCGCGTTCATCAGCATCAGCTCGATGCTGCGCGCCGTGGTCGGATCATCCTCGACCAGAAGGATTCGCATGTCATTTCCCCTTGCTAACCAGGCTACTGGCAAAACCTCCCAGCAAAAGGTTAATATCACGTTACCGGTTTATTTATCAAATTTGTCTCAACTTATGGTTGCCGAAATTTTTGCATATGCGTGATTTTCAACGCATTGCGACCGTGCTGGCGAAAGGCGCTGGCCCAGGCGTCGAACTCTTCCTCGGTCAGGCCATAGCGGCGAATCGCCTCGTCCCGCGTCAGAAGACCGTAATGCACCGCATCGACCACCGCCGCCTTGCGGCTGGCCACCCAGCGGGTCTGCGGCTGGGGCAGATCGGCCTGGGTCAGGATGCTGCCATCGGGCAGGATCGCGGTGCGCAGACCGGGCGTTTTCTTCAAAAACATCGGCAAGTCCCTGTTCTCTCTGCCTCCTTGTCGCGCAAACTTCTTAAGCCCCGGTGAAGCGGCTCAGGGTTTTTCCGGCCCCGGCCCTTGAGAATTGCCGGTTTTTGCCTATAAATGTCATGAACTGCGGGCCAGAGCAGCGCGCCCGCGCAAAGGACGATCCATGACAGCGCCAAGCCCCTCTCTGCGCCATGCCGCGCCAGATTCGACCATGAATTCGCTGGGCTTTGCCAAGCCGCCGGCGCAGACGCGCGTGGTCGTGGCCATGTCGGGGGGGGTCGACAGCTCGGTGGTGGCCGCCATGCTGGCCGCGCAGGGCTACGACGTGATCGGCGTGACCCTGCAGCTTTACGACCACGGCGCGGCGCTGGCGAAAAAGGGCGCCTGCTGCGCCGGGCAGGACATCCACGACGCCCGCCGCGTAGCCGAGCGCATCGGTTTCCCGCATTACGTGCTGGATTACGAGAACAGGTTTCGCGAATCGGTGATCGAGGAATTCGCCGACGCCTATCTGGCCGGCGCCACCCCGGTGCCCTGCATCCGCTGCAACGAGCGGGTGAAGTTCCGCGACCTGCTGGAGACCGCGCGCGAGCTTGACGCCGATTGCATGGCGACGGGACATTACATCCGCCGCTTCGACGGCGCGAAGGGCGCCGAGCTGCACATGGCGGCCGATCCGAACCGCGACCAGAGCTATTTCCTGTTCTCGACCACGCAGGAGCAGCTGGATTTCCTGCGCTTCCCGCTGGGGGGGCTGGCCAGCAAGGCCGAAACGCGGGCGCTGGCGGCGCAATACGGGCTTGCGGTTGCCGACAAGCCCGACAGCCAGGACATCTGCTTCGTGCCGAATGGCGATTACGCCAGCGTGATCGAGAAGCTGCGTCCCGGCGCCGCCGATCCCGGCGAAATCGTGGATATGGACGGCCAGGTGCTGGGCACGCATCGCGGCGTGATCCACTATACCATCGGCCAGCGCCGCGGCCTGGGCATCGGCGGCCTGGGCGATCCGCTTTACGTGGTGCGGCTGGAGCCCGAAACGCGGCGCGTCGTCGTCGGCCCCAAACAGGCGCTGGCGACCCGGATCGTGCCCGTGACCGAGGTGAACTGGCTGGGCGACGAACCGCTTGCCGGCGAAATCCCGATCACCGCCCGCATCCGCTCGACCCGGCCGCCGCGCCCGGCCATCCTGCGCGCGACCGGCGATGGGCGTGCCGAGGTGGAACTGCTGGCCCCGGAGGAAGGCGTCAGCCCCGGCCAGGCCTGCGTTTTCTATGCCACCGAGGGCAGCCGCGTGCTGGGCGGCGGCTGGATCGCACACCGCCGCGGCGGCTGAGTTCAGGCCGCCGCAGCCAGCAGGCGGATGCGCTCGACCATGGCGCGCAACCCATTGGATCGCTGCGCCGAAAGATGCTCCTCCAGCCCCAGCCGGCCAAGTTCGGCGCTGGCATTGATCGCCGCCACCTCTTGCACCGGCACGCCGGAATAAAGCGCATGCAGGATGGCGATCAGCCCGCGCACGATCAGCGCATCGCTGTCGCCCTGGAAGTCGAAGCGCCCGTCCTCGATCCGGGGCATGATCCAGACCTGGCTGGCGCAGCCCTCGACCTTGGTGGCGGGCACCTGCAACGAGGGGTCCATCGGCGCCATCGCCTTGCCCAGTTCGATGACATGGCGATAACGCTCTTCCCAATCCTCCAGGAAATCGAAGGTCTCGGCGATTTCTTCAAAGGCGGGCGTGGCCATCGGGGCATCCTCTTGCATCGGGCGGCACTGGCATAGCGCGATGGGCCCGCAAGGTCAAAGAGGCTTTCGCGCCCGCCCGACTTGGCCTATCACTGCGGCAAAGACTTGGGACAAACGGGGGCAGCCTTCATGCGGTCGGGAACCTTGGGCATTCTTGCCTGTGCGATGCTGGTGCTGGGCGGTTGCGGCCGCATGGGGGACAGCAGCCTCAACCCGTTCCGCTGGTTCGGCGGCGGCGCGGCGCCCCAGCAGTCGCTGGAACCCGAGGGCGGCTATCCGACCACGGTGCAGGACGGGCGCCTGCCGCTGGCCCAGGTCACCAGCGCGAAATGGGAACCGCTCTACGAAGGGCGGATGCTGGTCGTGACTGGGCTTGCCGCCAGCAAGGGCTGGTGGAACGTGGCGCTGATCACCGAGGTGCCCATGCCGAGGGGACGCATCCGCCCCGATCAGGACGGCGTGCTGCGCCTGCGGCTGGTCGGCCAGCCGCCCCTGCCCGACAGCTTCGCCGCCGCCAATCCGCCGCAGCCCGCCAGCGACACGGTGACGGTGGCGCTGACGCTTCCCAACGCCGCCCTGGCGGACCTGCGCGAGGTGGTGATCACCGGCGCCGGCAACGCGATCACGCTGCGCCGCTGACGCCGGGCACAAGCCCGGTTCGGCCGCGCGCAGGGCTGCAGGCAAACCGCGGCCGGCGCGGTGGCACCTTGGGTATTTGGGAAACGGTGAAGATCATGGCGTCGCCCCTGTCTTCTTCGTTCCTCAAATACCCATGGCGACCTTGCCGCATCGCCCCATCCGCCATCCGATCACCGCGCCGACGTGCCGGGAATGCACAGTCTTGGGCTGAACGCAGGCAGGGTGGCCGCCGCGGCAGGAAAAGCCCGCATGAGACCATGCGGGCCGCTCTCGAAATGCCGGTGGCCGCGGGCCGGTCAGGCCATCTTGCGCAGATAGGTCCAGGTCGGCACGCGGGCATCGCGCGCCACGGACCAGCTCTCCGCATCGCCGAGATATTCGAAGCCGCAATTGGTCAGCACCCGCGCCGAGCCGGGATTGTCCTGGAACGCCTCGGCAAACAGGGTGCGCGAGCCGTGCGGATTGGCCTCGACCAGGGCCGAGACCGCCTCGGTCGCGAAACCGGTGTTCCAGAACCCTGCGCCGATCCAGAAGCCCAGTTCGGACTGCTCCTTGTCGATCCGGGTCAGCGAGACCACGCCCAGAACCTCGGCCAGCTTGTTGGCCGAGCCGTCGATGGCCCAGACATCCTCGTCCCGGTCGGCCGCCATGGCGCGGCGGACATAGGCCTCGGACGCGCCGGGCGGCAAGGGGTGCGGGATCGAACGGGTTCCCTCGGCCACGCGTCGGTCGGCGGTGTAATGCGCGATGAGCCCGGCATCCGATGCCCGAAGCGGGCGCAGGACGAAGCGCTCGGTCACGATCTCGATCTGCCGTGCGTCCGAGGAAATCAATTCGTTCATGTCACTCTTCTCCCCCAATTACTCGCAATCATATGGGTACGGCCCCGGAAAACGCGAAGGGGACCGGCCTTGCCGATCCCCCAATTTGACGTCCGGGCGTTGAAATCGGCTTACTCGGCGGCCTCGAGATTGGCGGGAAGCACGGAAATATAGGTGCGGCCCTTCAGACCCTTCTTGAAGGTTACATGGCCGTCGGCCAGCGCGAACAGGGTATGGTCGCGGCCCATGCCGACGTTCTGGCCCGGCCACCAGGTGGTGCCGCGCTGACGCACGATGATGTTGCCGGCAACGGCCTGCTGGCCGCCGAAGAGTTTCACGCCGAGACGACGACCGGCCGAATCGCGGCCGTTGCGGGACGAACCGCCTGCTTTCTTATGTGCCATGGCTCAGTCTCCTTCTGCCTCAGTTGGCGTCTTCGGCCGAGGCTTCGGCTTCCGACTTCTTGGCTTTCGCCGGCTTGGCGGCCGGTGCGAGTTTGGTGCGCGCGCCGACGGCGGCTTTCACATCGGTCTTGTCGCCGCCCTTTTCAAGCAGCTCGGTGATGCGAACCAGCGTCAGCTGCTGGCGGTGGCCGCGGGTGCGCTGCGACGAATGCTTGCGGCGGCGCTTGACATAGGTGATGACCTTGTCGGCCTTGATGGTGTCGATCACCTCAGCCTGCACGGCGGCGCCGGCAACCAGCGGCGCGCCGACGGTGGCACCGATCATCAGCACCTCGTTGAACTGGACCTTGTCGCCGGCCTCGGCGTTCAGTTTTTCGACGCGCAGCACGTCACCGGCCTGAACCCGGTATTGCTTGCCGCCCGTCTTGAGAACTGCGAACATTCCGTCTTTCCTTGCTCTGCCGCGTCCTTCGGCCCCTGGCTTGCAGGTGTTGCCGGGGCCAGGCCCCGCCTTCGGACAGCGCACCCATTGTCTCGGGTGAGGTTCAAAATAGGATGCCGGCAACGGACATGCGCCCGGCCGGTCGCGGGTATATCGCGGATTCGGCCGGGCAAGTCAACCGAAATGGCGGCTCAGCGCCACAGATCGCGCGCCGCCTCGACCGTGATTCTCCGGGCTTCGCGAAGCTCTGTCAGGCTGCCCGACAAAAGCGGCGCCGGGCGCGGATCCGTGCCCAGATAGGCGCCGCGGGCGCGGTTGTGGGGATGGCGCGGCGCCTCGGCGATGGACAGCACCGGAGAGGCGCAGGCATCCGTCCCCTCCAGCTCGGCCGCCCAGTCGTCGCGGCTGCGTGTGGCGATCCGCGCCGCCAGGATCGCGCGCAGCGCGGTCCAGTTCGCCGGATCGGCACGGTCGGGCAGATCGGATTCGGAAAGCCCCAGCCGCCGGACCAGTTCGGCCCAGAACTGCGGCTCGATGGCGGCGACGGCCAGGAAACCGCCGCAGGCGCAGGGATAGCAGCTGTAATAGGGCGCGCCGCCGTCCAGCAGGTTCGCCTGGCGCTCATCGCGCCACAGCCCGTTCGCGCGCAGCCCCGAGATCATCGCCATCAGATGCGCCACCCCGTCGGTGATGGCGGCATCGACCACTTGGCCCCGGCCGGTCTCGCGCGCCCGCAGGATCGCCGCCAGCATGCCGGCGACCAGATACATCGAGCCGGCGGCGAAATCGCCGACCAGGTTCAGCGGCGGCACCGGATGATTCGCGGGGCCGATGGCGGAAAGCGCGCCGGTGATCGCCAGATAGGTCAGGTCGTGGCCGGCCGAATGTGCCAGCGGGCCGGTCTGGCCCCAGCCGGTCATGCGGCCATAGACCAGCCGCGGGTTTTCCGGGAAATCCCCGGGGCCCAGGCCCAGCCGCTCCATCACGCCGGGGCGCATGCCCTCGATCACCGCATCGCCGCGCAGGATCAGGTCGCGCGCGATGTCGCGGCCCTCGGGCGATTTCAGGTCAAGCTCCAGCCAGTCGCGGCCGCGGTCCAGCACGTCGCGCTTCATCGGGAAGATCTGCGGTGCGCCGGGCCGGGCGATGCGGACCACCTGCGCGCCGTGGTCGGCCAGCCACATCGCGGCGAAGGGCGTCGGGCCGATGCCGGCGATCTCGACGATGCGCAGGCCGCAGAGCGCGCCGCTCATGGCTGGCCTTTGGGGAAATGGTGGGCGGTGAGGGACTCGAACCCCCGACATTCTCGGTGTAAACGAGACGCTCTACCAACTGAGCTAACCGCCCCCGTGCCGGCTGATAGCGCGATCCCGGCGCCCTTGGCAAGCACGGGCGTCACCGGCGCAGCCGCGCAATCAGCGACGAGGTGTCCCAGCGCCCGCCGCCCATGGCCTGCACCTCCTTGTAGAACTGGTCGACCAGCGCCGTCACCGGCAGGCTCGCCCCGGTCTCGTCGGCGGTGGCCAGGCAGATGCCCAGATCCTTGCGCATCCAGTCCACCGCGAAACCGAAGTCGAAGCGGTTCTCGGCCATGGTCTGATGGCGGTTCGCCATCTGCCAGCTGCCGGCGGCGCCCTGGCTGATGACCTCGACCACCTCGGCGATCGACAGCCCGGCCTTCTCGGCGAAATGCAGCGATTCCGACAGGCCCTGCACCAGCCCGGCGATGGCGATCTGGTTGCACATCTTGGCCAGCTGCCCCGCACCCGAGGGGCCCATGAGCTTGCAGATCTTGGCATAGGCGGCGATCACCGGCTCGGCCTGGGCGTAATCGGCGGGGGTGCCGCCGCACATCACCGAAAGCTGGCCGTTCTCGGCTCCCGCCTGCCCGCCCGAGACCGGCGCATCGACGAAGCCCAGCCCGGCCTCGGTGGCGACGGCGGAAAGCTCGCGCGTGACCGCGGCCGAGACCGTGGTGTGATCGACGAAGACCGCGCCCTTCCCCATGCCGGCAAAGGCGCCGGCCTCGCCCAGGCAGACCTGGCGCAGGTCGTCGTCATTGCCGACGCAGGCCATGACGAATTCGGCGCCCTCGGCCGCCTCGCGCGCGGTGACGGCCACGCGGCCCCTGTGGGCTGCGGCCCAGGTCTCGGCCTTGGCGGGGCTGCGGTTCCAGACCGTCACCTCATGCCCCGCGGCGGCCAGGTGGCCTGCCATGGGAAAGCCCATCACCCCAAGTCCCAGAAATGCCACGCGCGCCATCGGTTTCTTCCTTTCCCGTCGAAAAGGCGCGTTGATCCGGCCCGCGCCCTGCCCTATTCACCCCATGAATTTCATCACCCGGCGCGGGGGTCAACCTCTCGTGCCCAAGCTCGGGACCGTGCCTTTTCATGGTGACACTTTTCCGCTGGCTTGTGCGCCTGACGGTCGGGCTGATCCTGCTGACCATCGCGCTGGTGGCGCTGGCCTGGTATTTCGCCATCCGCTCGCTGCCCGATTACGACGGCACCTATACGGTCGAGGGCATCTCGGCCCCGGTCGAGATCGTGCGCACGACCGAGGACGTGCCGCATATCTTCGGCCAAAGCGACCGCGACATGTTCTTCGCGCTCGGCCTTGCCCATGCCCAGGACCGGCTGTTCCAGATGACCGTGCTGCGCCGGGCGGCGCAGGGCCGGCTGGCCGAGATCTATGGCATGGGCGCGCTGCCCGCCGACGACCTGGCGCGGCGGCTGGGGCTTTACCGCAACGCCCGCGCCTCGCTGCAGGCCCAGGATCCCGAGGTGCTGGAGGCGCTGGAGGCCTATGCCGAAGGGGTCAATGCCTGGATCGAGCAGGTCAACCTGGGCGCGCGGGGGCGCGGGGCGCCGGAGCTCTTCCTGTATCCCGACGACATCGCCTATTGGGAGCCGGCGGATTCGCTGGCGATCCTGAAGCTGCTGGCGGCATCCTCGACCGTGCAGATGCGCCGCGAGGTGCTGCGGGCCCGGCTGTCGCTGGCCGCGCCCGAACGCGGGCAGGATCTGGTCGCCATGCCCGGCGAGCCACCGCTGCCCGGCTATGCCTCGCTTTTCCCAGGCGCGCGCTTCGCCGCGCCGGACCGCGGCGCCGGACCGCGGGACTGGACGGCGACGCTGGCCGGCTACCTGGCACCGGCAGCGGGAGCCTCGGCCAACGGCTTTGCCGCCGCGGCGGGGCGCACGGCGGCGGGGGGCGCGCTTCTGGCCAACGATCCGCAATTCGCCCTGACCGCGCCGGGCCTGTGGTACCTGGCACGGATCGAGCTTCAATCGGGCGGGGTGATCGGCGGCACCATTCCCGGCATTCCCGCGATCCTCTCGGGGCGCAATCCCGGCCTGGCCTGGGGCATCACCCCGGCCTGGGTCGACGACCAGGATCTGTATATCGAAGAGGTCCAGCCCGGCGATCCCAACCGCTATCGCGGCGCGAACGGCTGGACCGAGTTCACCACCCGGCGCGAGACGCTGCGCATCCGCGGCGCTGATCCGCAGACCATCACCCTGCGCGAGACCGAGAACGGCCCGGTCATCCCCGCCGCGCATCTGGACCTTGCCACCATCCTGCCCGCCGGCCATGTCGCGGCGCTGTCCTGGACCGGCGGCCATGGCGAGGACCGCAGCATGTCGGCGCTGATCGGCCTGATGCGGGCGCAGGACCGCCGGGCGGCGGCCCAGGCGCTGCGCGGGATGGTCGCCCCGGCCCTGACCGTGACGCTGGCCGATGCGCAGGGCGTGGGTCAGGTTCTGGCCGGCGCCCTGCCGCATCGTCCGGCCGGGCACCAGACGGCGGGCCGCATGCCGACGCCGGGCTGGGTCGTGCAGAACCGCTGGCAGGGGATCGGCCCCGCGCCCGCCGAACGGGCCGAGCTGAGCCCCGAAAGCGGCATCGTCGCCGCGACCGGGGCGGCCGAGACGGGCTGGGCCGGGCTTGGCCACGACCGGGCCGACGGCTACCGGCTGGGCCGGCTGCGCCACCTGATCGAATCGCGCGAGGTGCATTCGCGAGACAGCTTCATCGCCGCACAGACCGACATCGTCAGCCCGGTGGCCCGCGGCCTGCTGCCGTTGGTCGGGGCCGAACTATGGTTCACCGGCGAACCCGCAGCCCAGGGCACGCCCGAGCGGCTGCGCCAGGACGCGCTGGCGCTTCTGGCCAATTGGGACGGCGCGATGAGCGAGCATCTGCCCGAGCCGCTGATCTATGCCGCCTGGATGCGGGCCTTGCAGGACCGGCTGGTGCGCGACGACCTCGGCCCGCTGGCGCAGGATCTGACCGAGCTTTTCCCGGTTTTCATCGACCGGGTATTCCGCGACACGGGCGGCGCCTCGGAATGGTGCGACATCCGCCAGTCCGCCCCGGTCGAGACCTGCACCCAGATCGCCCGGCAGGCGCTGGACGCGGCGCTGCTGGAGCTGGTGGCGCGCTTTGGCCCCGACCTTGCCAGCTGGCGCTGGGGCGACCTGCACCGCGCCCGCCATGTCCACCCGGCGCTGGGGGACATGCGCGGCATCTCCTACATCGTGAACCTGATCCAGCCGACTTCGGGCGGCAGTTCCACCATCGCCCAGGCCGGGTTCCTCGGCCATGGCCGCAATCCCTGGCTCAACGTGACCGGGGCCGCCTATCGCGGGGTCTACGACCTGGCCGATCCCGACAGTTCGGTGTTCATCATCTCGACCGGGCAGTCGGGCCATCCCTTCTCGCGCCATTACGACGACATGGCCGAGCTGTGGCGGCGCGGCGAATATGTGGTCATGTCGCTGGACCCGGCCCTGGCGCGGGCGGCGGCGGCGGGCATCACCCACCTGCGGCCTGCCGGCAACTAGAGGGCTTGCATCCCGCGCCCGGCCGGGCTTCCCTGCCATCCCGCAACGCAGCGAAGGACAGCCCATGGCGCGCAAGATCATCATCGACACCGATCCCGGCCAGGACGACGCCGTGGCGATCCTGCTGGCGCTCGCCAGCCCCGAAATCGAGGTGCTGGGGCTAAGCGTGGTCGCGGGCAACGTGCCCTTGCACCACACCCAGCGCAATGCCCGGATGATCTGCGAGCTGGCCGGCCGGCCCGACCTTCCGGTCCATGCCGGCTGCGACGCGCCCTTGCAGCGCAAGCTGATCACGGCCGAGCATGTGCATGGCAAGACCGGGCTCGACGGCGTCACCCTGCCCGAGCCGGCCATGCCGCTCGCCCCCGGCCATGCCGTCGATTTCCTGATCGAGACGCTGCGCCGCGAAAAACCGGGCAGCGTGACGCTGGTGCCCATCGGCCCGCTGACCAATATCGCCACCGCCTTCCGGCGCGCGCCCGACATCGTCCCGCGCGTGCAGGAGATCGTGCTGATGGGCGGCGCCTATTTCGAGGTCGGCAACATCACCCCCACGGCCGAGTTCAACATCCATGTCGATCCCGAGGCGGCGAAGATCGTCTTTGCCAGCGGCGCGCCGCTGACGGTGATGCCGCTGGACGTGACGCATCGCGCCCTGACCAGCCGCGCCTGGGTCGAGGGCATGCGCGCCATGGGCCGCATCGGCCAAGCCGTCGCCAGCTGGACCGATTTCTTCGAACGCTACGACCGCGAGAAATACGGCAGCCAGGGCGCGCCGCTGCACGATCCCTGCACCATCGCCTGGCTGCTGAAGCCCGAACTGTTCACCGGCCGCTACATCAATGTCGAGATCGAGACCCAGGGCGAATACACCCTGGGCATGACTGTCGCCGACTGGTGGCGGGTCAGCGGGCGGACGCCCAACGCCACCTTCATCCGCGATGTCGATGCCGATGCCTTTTTCGCGCTGCTGACGGAACGGATCGGCGATCTGGACCGCCGGTCGGGCTAGCCGCCGATCCCTCCCCCTGGGCCGAGGGGGCCTATTCCTGCGCCGGACCGGGCTGCGTCTCGCCGGGCTGGACCTCGGGCGCGGGGGATGCCCCTTCCTCCGGCGCAGGCGTCTCGACCGCCTCCTGTCCCGATGCGCCCTGCCGCGCAGCATTCCCCGCCTGCTCCGGCGCATCCGCCTGGGGCGGATCGGCCAGTGGGCCGGCACCGATCTCGCGGTCGATACGGTCGATCAGTTCCTCGGTGACATCAATGGATTGCGAGGCGACAAAGATCGCGCGCTGATCCAAGACCACCACCGCGCCCCTTTCGCGCATCAGCGCCGCCAGGACCGGCAGCACGGCGCGGAAGAAGGCCTGGCGCTCTTCCTCGGCCTCGGCCTGCAAGGCGCGGGGGGCGGCGTCGCGGGCGCGGCGCACCTCGACGACGCGCTTGTCGAACTCGTCCGCGCGCTTGCGGAACTCGTCGGGCGGCAGGGTCTGGCGCAGCGCCGTCAGCTCGCGCTCCTCGGCGGCAAACTGTTCGACCAGCCGCTCGTTTTCGGCCGCGATCTCGCTTCCGCGCCGCTCCAGGTCGGCCTGCACGCGCTGGCCCCAAAGCGAATGCAGATACAGCGCATCCTGATCCAGCGTCAGGACCGGCAGCACCGCCTGGCCGTTCGGGGGCGGCGTCTCGACCACGATGGGCGCCGCCTCGGGCGCCAGGGTCTCGGGCTGCTCGGAGGGCTCCGGCACGGGCTGGGCGGACGCCCCCCTGGGCGCGGCTAGCAGCGCGGCCAGGAGCAGCACCGCGATGCCGCGTCCCCAAGCCATCAGAAGCGGGTCGAGATCGTCAGGTCGAAGGACTGCTCTTCGTCATAGTCCTCTTTCTTCAGGGCCTTGGCGAAGTTGAAGCGCAGCGGCCCGATCGGCGTGGTCCAGAAGATCGAGGCGCCGACCGCGGCGCGGACCTTCATGCCGTCGTCGACCTCGACCCCGTTGGTGCCACTGGTCCGGTCCAGCCCCCAGACCGAGCCGGCATCGGCGAAAAGCCCGCCGGTGATGCCATATTCCTCGGGTAGGCCCAGCGGGAATTGCAGCTCGGTGCGCAGCGCCCAGTAATAATTGCCGCCAAGCGCATCCTCGTTCGGCGCCGCCAGGTCACGCGGGCCAAAGCCGTTCGGCTCGAAGCCGCGGATCTTGCCGTTGCCGGTAAAGCGGTTCAGGAAGCGGCTGTCCTGGTCGTCCAGCATGTGGACGGCGCCGGTCTCGAACTCGGCCAGCATGGTGACGTTCTCGCGCCAGGCGCGGCTTTCGACGCCGGCGTAAAGCGTGCTGGTGACGGATTTCACATCCCCGCCCAGCCCGGCGAAATCCTGGCTGAACCGCAGCCGATAGCTGGTCACCGGGTCCAGCCCGGCGATGCGGCTGTCATAGCTGTAGGTATAGCCGAGCGCCGAGGTGTAATAGCCGCCCTGTTCATCGAAAAGAATCTGCGACGAACCGACCAGTTCGCCATCCTCAATATGCGGCTCTTCCACATCGAACAGCGTGTCCTTGCTGAGCTTGTAGCGCAGCTCCAGCCGGCCGTTCTCCGACACCGGGAATTCCATCCCGGTCAGGAAGCCGACGGTGCGGGTGTTGTAATCCGAGTTCAGCCGGTCGGTGGTGTTATACCAGGCCTGCACCCGCGCCTTGAGATTGCGGCCCAGGAAATAGGGCTCGACGAAGGTCAGGCCCGAGCTTTGCGTGTCCGTGCCGGTCGAAAAGGCCAGGTCAACCTGCTGCCCGCGGCCCAGGAAGTTCTTTTCCGACAGCGAGATGTTGAAGCCCACCCCGGTCGAAACGCCATAGCTGACGCCGAAGTTCAGGCTGCCGGTCGGCTGCTCCTCGACGTTCACGTCGACGATCACCTGCTCGGGCGTGGAGCCCGGCCGGCTTTCCGCCTGCACATCCGAGAAATAGCCAAGCGCGCGCAACCGCTCGGCCGAGTTGCGGATCTCGCGCGGGTTGAAGGGGTCGCCCTCGACGGTGGCGAACTGGCGGCGGATCACCTCGTCCAGGGTGGTGGTGTTGCCCTCGATGTCGATGCGCTCGACGAAGACGCGCGGGCCGCGCGTCAGGGCAAAGGTCAGGTCCAGGGTCTGGCTGCGCTCGTTGCGGGTGACGCGCGGCTCGATATTGACGAAATCCAGCCCCTTGCGCAGCGCCAGCGCCTCCATCCGGCGGATGGTGGTGTCGATATCGGTCGGGTTGTAGACCGCGCCGCGCTTGACCCGGTTCTGGGCGGCGAATTCCGCCGCATCGACGCCGGGGATCTCGCTGACGGTGTTGATAGTGCCGAAGGTATAGCGCGGGCCTTCGTGGATCTGGAAGGTGATGTAGAAGGCGTCGCGTTCGCGCGCCAGTTCCGGCGCCACCGCCTGCACGCGGAAATCGGCATAGCCGCGCGAGCGGTAGAAATCGGTCAGAAGCTTTTCGTCCAGCGGCACCCGCTCGGGGGCGAAGGTGTCGCGGCGGATGAAGGTGCGCAGGATGCCGGCCTGCTTGGTTTGCAGCACGTTGCGCAGCCGGCGGTCGGAAAAGGCGCGGTTGCCGACGAAGCCGATACGCTCGATCTCGGTCAAGTCGCCCTCGCGGATCTCGAAGACCAGATCGACCTGGTTGCCGCCGCGGCGGATGATGCGCGGATCGACACGGGCGGCCAGGCGCCCCTGCGAGGCATAGACCTGGCTGATCGTGGCGGCATCGGCCTCGGCCTGGGCGGGGGAATAGACCCGGCGCGACTGCGACTTGACGATCTCGGCCAGGTTCTCGTCCTTGAGACGCCTGTTGCCCTCGAAGGCGACGGTGTTGATGGTGGGGTATTCCGCCACCCTGACCACCAGCGTCCCGCCCGAGGGCACCAGTTCGACCGTCTCGAACAGACCCGAGTTCTGCAGCCGCTGCATGGCGTCGTTCAGCGCCCCGGCCGAAACGTCCTGGCCGCGCGGCAGGTCCAGATAGGACAGGATCGTCGCAGGCTCGATGCGCTGGTTGCCCTCGATCCGCACATTGCTGAAGACATAGGCCGAGGCGGGGGTCGCCACCATCGCGACCGGCGCGGCCACCGCCAGCGCCGAAATCAGCGCCAGCGCGCCTTTGCCGAGTTTCCTGTCCGTCATCGCCGCCCCTCGCGAGTAATGCGTTTCCCGGCGGGTTGGCCCCGCCATATTTGCCCCGATGGATACCGCGAAGCGGGCCACACTGTCAAAAGCCTAGCGCCGTTCAGGGGCAGAAAAGATCGTTGGTGAGGCCCAGAACCATCAGCGACAGCACCGCCGCCAGCCCCAGCGCCGACAGGATGTCCATCACCCGGTCCGAGGGGCGCCGCCCTGCCACGGCCTCGTAGAGATAGAACATCAGGTGCCCGCCATCCAGCACCGGCACCGGCAGCAGGTTCAGAAAACCGATCGCCGCCGACAGCACCGCGATCCACCAGATGAAGTTGCCGCCCCCCGCCGAGGCCGCCTGCCCCGTGGTCTCGGCGATCGAGATCGCGCCGCCCAGGTTGCAGCTGCCGATCTGGCCGGTAATCATCGCCCAAAGCCCCGAGACGGACGAGGCGATGATGTCCCAGGTGCGCGCGGCGCCGATCCCCAGCGCCTCGGCAGCGCCGGCCGGCCGCGTCGCCGGCTCGAAATAGGTGCCGCCGCCGGTCACGCCGATCAGCCAGCGCCGCGTATAGCCGTCGTCGGTCGGCAGATCCTGTTCACGCGCGGACAGGGTATAGTCGGCTTCCCCCTCGCCCTCGCGCCAGACGCGCAGCAGGACCGGGCGGCCCTCGGCCTCGGCCACATGCGCGCGCAGTTCGTCGAAGCGCGAGACCGGCTCGCCGTCGATGGCCAGGATCACGTCGCCCGGCTTCAGCCCGGCCGCGGCCGCCGGGCTGCGCGGCGCGATGCCGATGACCAGGGGCGGCATGAGATCGGGGCCGGGCACGGTGATTTCGGCGCCCTCGCGCAGCACGGTCCAGTCATGGACGGGCCGCGCGGGCAGCTCGGCTGCCGCTGCGCCCAAATCGTGCCAGCTCGTGACCGGCCGGCCGTCCAGCGCCAGAACGCGGTCGCCGGGTTGCAGCTGCATCTCGACGCCGGGCGGCGTCGGGTGCAGCCGACCCACCCGGACCTCGTCCACCGGCAGGCCCTGCCAGATCGCCATCCCGGCGAAGACCAGGATCGACAGCGCGAAGTTGAACACCGGCCCCGCCGCCAC
This sequence comes from Paracoccus sp. P2, assembly GCF_046335115.1. Lineage (NCBI taxonomy): Bacteria > Pseudomonadati > Pseudomonadota > Alphaproteobacteria > Rhodobacterales > Paracoccaceae > Paracoccus > Paracoccus sp. P2. The sequence continues at coordinate 17,577 of NZ_JBGOSN010000035.1, forward strand.
GGTGGCGAAGCGCGCCCAGAGCGGCGCCTCGGTCAGGCTTTGGCGCGCACGGGCCGGCTCGACCCGCACCGAGCCGGCGCTGGCCGCATCGGCATCGCCCAGGAAACGGACATAGCCGCCCAGCGGGATCGCCGCCACCTGCCAGACCGTGCCGTGCCGGTCGCGGCGCGAGACCAGCCGGGGCCCGAAGCCCAGCGAAAACACCTCGGCCTTGATGCCGCAAAGCCGGCCGACGATGTAATGGCCATATTCATGCACGGTAACGATGACCGACAGCGCCACGACAAAGGCCGCCGCGGTCCACAGGAAACCACCCATCATGTCCAGAGCCAGGCTCATGCCGCCCCCTGCCATTGCGCCGCCGCCCGCCGGGCGAAACCGTCCCAATGCAGCACCTCGGCCAGCTCGCGCGGGCTTTGTCCGAAACCCGCCTCGCGCGCGGCCAGGGCCAGCGCATGCTCGACCGCCGGGGCCATGTCGGTAAAGCGGATGCGCCCGGCGATGAAATCGTCCAGCGCCTGTTCCTTGGCGGCGTTCAGCACCGCGCCGGCGGCGCCGCCGGCCTCGATCGCCTCGCGCGCCAGGCGCAGGGCGGGCCAGCGCGCCTCGTCCGGCTGGGCAAAGGTCAGGCTGCCAAGCGCCGCCAGGTCCAGCGCCGGCACCGGCAGCGGCGCGCGCGCCGGCCAGTTCAGCGCATAGCCGATGGCATGGCGCATGTCCGGCGCCCCCAGATGCGCGATCGAGCCGCCGTCGCGATGCGTGACCATGGCATGGATGATCGACTGCGGATGCACCAGCACCCGCAAACGCTCGGCGCCGATGCCAAAGAACTCATGCGCTTCAATGACTTCCAGCGCCTTGTTGAACATGCTGGCGCTGTCGATGGTGATGCGCTGGCCCATGTCCCAGTTCGGGTGCCGGCTGGCCTCGGCCACGGTGGCCTGCGCCAGCCGTTCCAGCGGCCAGTCGCGGAAGGCACCACCCGAGGCGGTGATGGTCACATGCTCGACGGTTTCAAGGTTTTCACCCTGAAGCGCCTGGAATATCGCGGAATGTTCGGAATCGACCGGCAGAATGCGGGCGCCGGTTTGCCGCGCACGCGCCATGACCAGAGGCCCGGCAGCGACCAGGGTTTCCTTGTTGGCAAGCGCCAGCGTGCCGCCGCGGGCCAGCACTTCCAGCCCCGGCGGCAGGCCGGCGGCGCCGACGATGGCGGAAAGCGTCCAGTCGGCCGGGCGCGCGGCGGCCTCGGCCACGGCCTGCGGCCCCGCCGCGGCCTCGATGCCGCTGCCCGACAGTGCGGCACGCAGGTCGGCCAGGCATTGCGGCCAGGCGGTGACGGCGATCTCGGCCCGCAGCGCGCGGGCCATCCGGGCCAGGCGCGCGACATTGGCGCCGCCGGTCAGGGCGATGGTGCGGAACCGCTCGGGCCCGCCGGCCCGCATCAACAGATCGAACGCGCTTTCACCGACCGACCCGGTCGCGCCCAGCACCGATATGCTGCGCATTCCTTCAGCCTCCGATCACGGGTAAAAGATTGCCGATCAACAACACAAGCGCCAGCAGCAGCGCCCCCGACATGGCGTCGAACCGGTCCATGGCGCCGCCATGGCCGGGGATAAGCTCGGAACTGTCCTTGACGCCCACCCGGCGCTTGAGCCAGCTTTCGGCGATGTCGCCGAACTGCCCGGCCAAGGCGACCAGCGGCCCCAACACCAGCACCGGCCAGGGCGCCTGCCCGGCCAGCAGCAGGACCAGCGCCAGCACCAGCGCGCCCGCCCAGCCGGCGATGGTGCCGCTCCAGGTCTTCTTGGGGCTGACGGCGGGCCAGAAGCGCGGACCGCCCAGCTTGCGGCCGATAAAATAACCCAGCACATCCGACAGCACCACGGTGCCGACGATCCAGGCCAGCGTCGGCAGGCCCATCACCTCGCGGATCACCACCAGCCCGTAGCCCGCGCCCAGGATGGCCAGGGTGAACAGCAGATAGGCCGGGCGCTCGTGTTCATGCGTGCCGTGCCAGCCAGCGATCATCGGCACCAGCGCCAGCGCCATAGGCCAGTCGCCGGGCAGCACCAGCATGGCCAGCATCACCAGCCCCGACAGGATGCCGATCAGCACGGGATGGCGCGGGCTGCGGAACTCGGGGTGGCGCCAGCCGGTCAGCCGCGCCAGTTCCCACATCATCACCCCGATCACGGCCGAGACGCCCAGCCGGATCCAGAGCCCCGAGGACAGCAGGAGCAACAGCCCCAGCACCGCCAGCACCACGCCCGACAGCAGGCGCGGCCAGAGATCGGCCCATTTGTCGCGCCCGCGCTGCAAGGCGTCGCGCAACCGGCCCGGCTGTGACCCGCCGCCGCTCATGCGCCGCCGAAGCGCCGTTCGCGCAACCCGTAACGGTCGAGGATCTCGGCCAGGTGCTCGGGCGTGAAATCCGGCCAGAGCGTCTGGGTGAACTCATATTCCGAATAGGCCGCCTGGAAGGGCAGGAAATTCGAGGTCCGGGTCTCGCCCGAGGTGCGGATCACCAGGTCGGGGTCGGGATGGCCGGCGGTGTCCAGGCAATCGGCCAGGTCGGCCTCGGTCGGCTCGGCCACCTCGCCCCGCGCGATGCGGGCGGCAAGCCGCGCCGCGGCGCGGGTCAGCTCGTCCCGGCCGCCGTAATTGATCGCCACGGTCAAGTTCAGCCGGGTATTGCCGGCGGTGCGCGCCTCGATCCCGGCCATCAGCCGCTGCAGCTTGGGCTCCAGCCGCTCGCGCCCGCCGATGAAGCGCATGCGCACGCCCTCGGCCGAAAGCCCGTCGGCCTCGCGCTCGATATAGCGGGCGAAGATGCCCATCAGGCCCAGCACCTCCTCGGTCGAGCGCTTCCAGTTCTCGGTCGAAAAGGCATAGACGGTCAGCCAGTTCACCCCCAGGTCGGGGCAGGCGCGCACGATCTGCTTGACGCGCTCGGCGCCGCGCCGATGCCCGACCAGCCGCGGCCAGCCCCGGTTCTTGGCCCAGCGGCCGTTGCCATCCATGATGATGGCGACATGCCGGGGCCGCTGGTCCCCTCCGCCGGATTTCGACAGGCTGGCTGCGGTTTCGGCCATCCGGGTCAGACCTGCATGATCTCGGCCTGCTTGGCCTCGAGCGCCTGGTCCACCGAGGCGATCATCTTGTCGGTCAGCTCCTGCACGGCGGTTTCCCAGAACTTCTGGTCGTCCTCGGACATGCCCGAGGACTTGGCCTTCTTGATCTGGTCCATGCCGTCGCGGCGCACGTTGCGGATGGCGACGCGGGCGTGCTCGGCATATTGCGCGGCGACGCGGGTCAGTTCGCGCCGGCGTTCCTCGTTCAGCTCGGGGATCGGCAGCATGATGATGGTGCCGTTGAGCTGCGGGTTGATGCCCAGGCCCGATTCGCGGATCGCCTTCTCGGCCTTGCCGACCAGCGCCTTGTCCCAGATGTTGATCGTGACCATGCGCGGCTCGGGCACGTTCACCGTGCCGATCTGGTTGATGGGCGTGGGCGAGCCATAGGCATCGACCATGATCGGCTCGACCATGCTGGCCGAGGCACGGCCGGTGCGCAGCGAGGCGAATTCATGGCGCAGGGATTCCATCGCGCCCTTCATGCGGCGTTCCAGGTCGTCGGTGTCGATCTCGATCTCGTCGGACATGCTCGGTCATGGCCTCTGTGCTGTGATTTTCGCCGCTTTTAGCCGAGCCACGCCGGCATGGCAAAGCCTATACGGGTTTTTCAGCCGTGCACGCGCGTATATGTGCCGGTGCCGGCCAGGATTCCGCGGAAACCGCCCGGTTCATCCAGCGAGAAGACGATGATCGGCAGGTCGTTGTCGCGCGCCAGCGCGATGGCCGAGGCATCCATGACCCCCAGGTGCTTTTGCAGCACCTCGTCATAGGTCACGTCGTCATAGCGCCGCGCGTCGGGGAACTTGTTCGGATCCTTGTCATAGACGCCATCGACCTTGGTGCCCTTGAAGATCGCCTCGCAATTCATCTCGTTGGCGCGCAGCGTGGCGGCTGTGTCGGTGGTGAAATAGGGGTTGCCGGTGCCGGCGGCGAAGATGCAGACGCGCTTTTTTTCCAGGTGGCGCACGGCGCGGCGGCGGATATAGGGCTCGGCCACCTCGTCCATGCGGATGGCCGAGATCACGCGGGTATGGATCTTCAGCGCCTCCAGCGCCGCCTGCATGGCCAGCGCGTTCATCACCGTGGCCAGCATGCCCATGTAGTCGGCGGTCGCCCGCTCCATGCCCTGCGCGCTGCCCTGAAGGCCGCGGAAGATGTTGCCGCCGCCGATGACCATGCAGATCTCGACGCCCATGTCATGGACGGATTTGACCTCCTGCGCGATGCGGGCGACGGTCGGCGGGTGCAGGCCGTAACCCTGGTCCCCCATCAGCGCCTCGCCCGAAATCTTCAACATCACGCGCGAATAGCTTCCGCGGGTCTTGGACGCGCTTTCCGACATGGGTTCACCTTTTTGCGGCTGTTTCATTGCCGGGCAAAATGTCGCAAACAGGCCCCATGTTCAACCACTGCCGACCCGCCCCGAAATGACCCCGCGTCACCCGATCCTGGCCGGGCTGGAGCCCCGCCGCCATGTCCTGATTGCCGGGCCCACCGCCAGCGGCAAATCCGCCCTGGCGCTGGAGATCGCCGAGCGTCAGGGCGGCACCATCGTCAATGCCGACGCCTTGCAGGTCTGGTCCTGCTGGCGCGTGCTGACCGCGCGGCCCTCGCCTGATGACGAGGCGCGCGCGCCGCATGTGCTTTACGGCCATGTGCCCTGCGACCGCGGCTATTCCGTCGGCGCCTGGCTGGCCGAGGTGGCGGCGCTGATGGACCGGGGCATCGGCCGGCTGATCGTGACCGGCGGCACCGGGCTTTATCTGCATGCGCTCAGCCGCGGACTGGCGGCGATTCCCGCCACCCCGCCCGAAATCCGCGCCTGGGCCGACCAGCTCGTGCGCGAACCCGGCGGCCTGGCACGCATGGTCGCGGATCTTGATGCGCAGACCCGGACACGCATCGACCTGAAAAACCCGGTGCGCGTCCAGCGCGCCTGGGAGGTGCTGACCACCACCGGGCGCGGCATCGCCGCCTGGCAGGCCGAGACCCCGCCGCCGCTGATCGACCCCGCCGCCGCGCATCTCTTGGTGCTGGAGCCCGACCGCGACTGGCTGGCCGAGCGCATCGAGCGCCGCTTCCGGCTGATGCTGGACCAGGGCGCGTTGGACGAGGTGCGCGCCCTGCTGCCGCGCTGGAGCCCCGATGCGCTTTGGGCCAAGGCCATCGGCGCGCCGGAACTGGTCGCGCATCTGCAGGGACGGATCGACCTGGACGAGGCAATCCGGCGCGCGGTCATCGCCACGAGGCAATATGCCAAGGCGCAGCGCAGCTTCTTTCGCGGCCGGCTGGGGGATTGGCAGCGGATCGGGATCGACCCCTGACCGGCGCGGCCCGTGGCGCATGCCGCACGGCAAAGACATATTCATCTTTTGGCAACCCTGGGATGAGTATATTCTTCACGGACTCGCGTCATGGAGATAGCCCTTGGTCATGGATCCGCTGAAAGCCGCGGCTGATGGATGAAGCCCGCCGCCACCTGATCCCGCCCGATCCGGTGCTGGCGCGGCTGGCCGCGGCCGGCATCACCCTGGAAACCATCCCGGAGCCGGCGGATCCCGATCCCCGGCCGAACGTGGCCCTGACGCCAGCTGCTTTCGGCCGGCCGCTGGCCCCGGCCCCCTGCCTCGCCCCCAGCCCGTTCCGCGACCTTCTCCCCGGCCCGGCCGGGCCGGGTCAGGCGGCGGCGCTCCAGCCCTGCCGCGCTTTGCCGGGCGGGCGGCCGGGCGGCGGGCTGCGGCTGATCCCGCTGGCCGGCCTTCACTGGGGCGGGCCGGTGCGCAGCCCGGCCGCGCCGCGCAGCCCGCGGGTCCGCGGCGACCATGTGCTGCTTCGCCCGACCGGCGGCACGGTCGCGATCATGTTTCCAGGCCATCACCATGCGCTGCCGGCCGGCCGCATCGCCTTCATTCCCGCGGGCACCGCCTTTTCGCTGAACCCGCCGCCCGAGGTGCATGGGTTGGCGCTGCTGATCCCGCCCGCCATGTGCCGGGGGCTGACGCTGNGTCGCGATCATGTTTCCAGGCCATCACCATGCGCTGCCGGCCGGCCGCATCGCCTTCATTCCCGCGGGCACCGCCTTTTCGCTGAACCCGCCGCCCGAGGTGCATGGGTTGGCGCTGCTGATCCCGCCCGCCATGTGCCGGGGGCTGACGCTGCCGCAGGGCTTGCGCCACGGCCTGCCTGGCGCCGCGGATGCCGAGCTGCTGGACGCGGCAATGACCGCGCTGGGTGCGGGGATGCCGCGCGCCCCCGCACAGGATGCCGCGACCGCACGCGGGCTGGGGCTGATCGCAGCCGTGCTGTCGCGGCTGGGCGATGGACAGGGCGCGGGGCTGGCGCCATCCGCGCCTTCGCCCGCCGGCCTGGCCGAGGCCCGGGCGCTGACCGGGCATTTCCTGCAACTGGCGCAGGCCGAGCTGCAATCGGGCCAGACCATCGCCGAACTGGCGCTGCGGCTGGGCTGCTCGCAAGCGCAGCTCGACCGCGCCTGCCGCCTGAGCCGGGGTCGCAGCGCGCTGGAGCTGCTCTACGACCTGCGGCTGCAATGCGCCAGCAAGGCGCTACGCGACGGCGACCTGCCGATGGCGCAGATCGCGGCGCGGCTGGGCTATAGCGGGCTTGGCCATTTCATGCGCGCCTTCTTGGCCGCGACGGGCCGCACGCCCCAGGCTTACCGGGCGCTGATGCGGGAAACCCACAGCCGCCCCGGCGATCGCCCTGCCGGCTGATTTCCGCGCCTTCGGGCAGCATCATGCGTCGCGCATCGTCCCGCCATGGGAGCCCGGCACGCCGCGGATCGGCGATGAGGAAACGGCACGCAGTCGGAAGACCTGTGGGCGAACGGAAAAGCCTGTCGGGGCAGGCAACTGCGCCACCCTTGTCGGCTGCGACTAGCGGCCGCGCTGCGGGTCGCGGTCATCGGGACGCAGATGAAAGGCCCGAGGGCACGAGAAAGGCTGCCGGGGCGGGCAGTCGCGCCGCCGGGCTTCGGCCCGCCAAGGCCCTTGTCCCTCGCCCAGCGAGAATTCGTCCTCAAAGCCCCTCGAAGGCCGCCCTTTGCCGGTCCGTCCAGCGCAGCCGCAGCCGCACCCCCTCTTCGGCGACCTCTTCGGCCGCGACCACGCCCTGCTCATGCAGCCAGGCCCGGCGCCGGCCGTCCGAATGCGGCAGCACCAGTTCGGCCTCGCGGCGCGGCTCGTCCAGCGCCTCGGCCAGCCGCGCCTCGACGGCGGCCAGCAGATCGTCCAGCCCCTCGCCCGACAGGGCCGAGATCGCCTGCACGCCCTCGGTGCGCGCATCGGTGCGCCGCAGGGCGGCACGGGTCTCGGGCGACAGCGCGTCGATCTTGTTCCAGACCTCGATCAGCGGCACGTCCTCCTCGACCCCCAGCGAATCGAGGATCTCGCCCACGTCGCCGGCCTGCTCCTCGGTCTCGGGATGGCTGATGTCGCGCACATGCAGGATCAGGTCGGCGGCCAGCACCTCCTCCAGCGTGGCGCGGAAGGCGGCGACCAGCTCATGCGGCAGGTCGCTGATGAAGCCCACCGTGTCCGACAGGATCACCCGCCGGCCGCCGGGCAGCACCATCTGCCGCATGGTCGGGTCCAGCGTGGCGAAAAGCTGGTCCTGCGCCAAGACCTCGGCCCCGGTCAGCCTGTTGAAAAGCGTGGATTTCCCGGCGTTGGTATAGCCGACCAGCGCGACGATGGGATAGGGCACCTTGGCGCGGGCCTTGCGGTGCAGCTCGCGGGTCTTGACCACCCGCTCGAGCTGCCGGCGCAGGCGCACCACCTGTTCGTCGATGGCGCGGCGGTCGGCCTCGATCTGCGTCTCGCCGGGACCGCCGACGAAGCCCAAGCCGCCGCGCTGGCGCTCCAGGTGCGTCCAGGCCCTGACCAGCCGGGTGCGCTGATAGGCCAGCGCGGCCAGTTCCACCTGCAAGACGCCCTCGCGCGTCTGGGCGCGATCCGCGAAGATCTCGAGAATCAGCCCGGTCCGGTCGAGGATCTTGACGCCCCATTCCTTTTCCAGGTTGCGCTGCTGGACCGGCGTCACCGGCCCGTCGATCAGCACCAGTTCCGCCCCCTCGCCCTCGGCGGCGGCCTTGAGGTGCTGGCCGATCTCCTCGCGCTTGCCCTTGGAGAACAGCATGCCCGGATCGGGATTGCGCAGCCGCGCCACCTCGGCCCCGGCCACCTCGATGGCGGGCAGCGCATGGGCGAGCGCCACCGCCTCCTCCAGCGCCAGCTCGGGCGAGCGGCGGGTGCGCGAATTGCCCAGATCGGGATGGATCACATAGGCCCGGGTCGGCCGCTCGCGGGTTTCCGACGGCTCGGCCAATCAGTCCTCGCCGTCATAGAGGCTGATCGGCTGCCTCGGCATGATGGTCGAGATGGCGTGCTTGTAGACAAGCTGCGATTGCCCATCGCGGCGCAAAAGCACGCAGAAATTGTCGAACCAGGTGATGACACCCTGCAATTTCACACCGTTGATAAGGAAAATCGTCACCGGGACCTTGCCCTTGCGCACATGGTTCAGAAAAGCGTCCTGGAGGTTCTGTTTGTCGCCGGCCATTCGGGGCACCTTGTTCTTATCGCTGGTTTTCAAGACTTAGGCGAGCGGGCAGCGGCTTGCAAGCATGTGATCCGGGCTAGCGGCGCCAATATTCGGGCGAAACCAGCGCCAGGATCGCCAGCGTCTCGACCCGTCCGACCACCATGGCCCCGGCCAGAACCGCCTTGGTCAGCCCCGGCAGCCCGGCCCAGCCCGCCCAGGGCGCCCCCGCCATGCCGGCCGAGCCCTGGAAGGTCGGTGTCAGCGGAATCGCGCCGGCCAGCGGGCCGGTATTGGTCAGCGCCGCGATGGACAGGATGGTGGCCGAATCGAACTCGATGCGCTGCAGCGAGATCAGCATCACCGTCACCGCGATGGAACTGGCGAAGAGCATGAAGAAGATGAAGGCGAGATAGGCCCCCTCGCGCCGCAGCCGCCGCGCCATCAGCCCGCCGCCGCCGACCGAGGCCGGGTGTACGATCCGCTCCAGCTCGCGCTCGGAATGGCGGGCGAGCGCATAGACCCTGAGCAGCTTGACGCCCCCCGCGGTGGTGGCGACGCCGCCGCCCATCATCGCCAGCCCCGCCAGCATTAGCCCGGGCGAGCTCAGCCCCGACCAGTTGCGCGCGCCTTGCCATTCGACCGAGTTCCAGCCGGTCGTGGTCAGATAGCTCAGCCCGTTGAAGATACCTCCCCATGCGGCCGAGGCGGCGCTGTCGAGCGTGTCCAGCACCCCCTTGGCCCCGGTCGGGGAAACGCCGATGGCCCCGGCGAAATGCCGCGCGAACAGCAGGACCGAGACCAGCAGCACCACGCCAGCGGCCATGCGCAGCTCGGGATCCTCGATCCAACTCTCGCTGGCCTTCAGCTCGCCGCCGCCGGGCCAGAAGCGGCGCGACAGCGCAGGGATCAGGAACAGGAAGATCACCACCTCGCCGGCGATGCCGCTGCCCTGCCCGGCGGGGCCGGCGACCGGGCTGATGCCGCTGGTCGACAGCGTGCCCATGGCGCGGCTCAGCGCCACCAGCCCGGTCTCGCCCAGCATCAGCAGCAGCGTCCACATCAGCAGAGTCAGCCCGGCATAGACCGGCAGCACCACCCGGCCCGCCCGCATCACCCGATGTGCCGGATCGGCCAGTTCGGTCTGGAAGGCGGGATGGGTCAGCGGGGCCAGGGCATCCGGGCCCTCGGCCGAGCGCGGCAGGCGCTCGAACCTTTCGCTGCGACCATAGGGCGAGGACATGATCTCGAATCCCCCCACCCGCAGGGGCGCCAGCAGTGCGATAGCCGCGACCAGCATGAACAGCCCGCCCAGCCAGCCGACCATGGCGCGCCACAGATGCAGCGGCGCCGGCAGCAGATCGGCCGAGTAAAGCGTAGCGCCGGTGGTGGTCAGACAGGAGATCATCTCCCACCAGGCATTGAAGAAGCCGGTATCGGGCAAGGCCATGGCAAAGGGCACGGCCAGCATGGCCGGCAGCAGCACCATGGTACCCAGCATGGTCAGAAGCACGCTGCGCGCCCGCGGCCCCTCGGGCCGGTCGGCGGTCGCCAGCCCTAGGATCGCGGCCAGGATCACGAAAAGCCCCGCCGCGCCCAGGAAGATCGAGCCGATCTTGTGGCTGTCCAGCGCATGGGCGTAAAGCCCCGGCACCACCATCGCCAGCGCGCCGATACCCCCCAGGATCACGATAAGCGGCAGGCGCAGCAAAAACCCCATCCCCGGCCTCAGAAGAAGTCGATCGAGACCTGCAGCAGGCGTTCGACCTCGGGAATGTCGGAGACGAGGGCAAAGATCACCACGATGTCGCCCTCCTCGATGCGCAGGTCGCCCGTCGGCTTGACCACGCGCTCGCCCTTGCGCACGGCGCCCATCAGCGCGCCTTCGGGAAACTCGATGTCGCGCACGGCCCGGCCGGCGATGGGCGAGGTCGAAAGCACCTGCGCCTCGATCACCTCGGCTTCGGCATCGCCGATGGAATAGATGTCGCGCACCCGTCCGTGCCGGATATGGCGCAGGATGGTCGAGACGGTACTGGCACGCGGGTTGATGAAGGCGTCGATGTCCAGAGGCTCCATCAGCGACATCAGCGTGGGGTCGTTGACCAGCGAGATCGCAAGCTTCGCGCCCGCCTGCTTGGCGCGCACCGCGGCCAGGATGTTGGTCTTGTCGTCGTCGGTGATGGCCAGGACCGCATCGGCGCGCGGCACGGCCGCCTCCTCCAGCAATTCGGCCGACAGCCCGTCGCCGTTCAGCACGATGGTGCGGTTGAGCGCATCGGCCGCATCCTCGGCGCGGGCGCGGCTGCGCTCGATCAGCTTGACGCGGATGCGCTCGGGGCGCGCCTCGAGCGATTGGGCGACGGCCAGGCCCACATTGCCCGCACCGATGATGACGACGCTTTCCTGCTTGGCCATGGGCTTGCCGAAGATCTCCAGCGTGCGCGCCACGTCCTCGGTCAGGGTGAAGACATAGACCTGGTCGCCCTCGAAAAGCTGGTCGCCCGGCTCGGGCGCGAAGAGCTTGCCGCCACGCCGCACCCCGGCGACGATGGCGCTGAGGCTGATGAACATGTCGTTGAGCTGCCGCAGGGGCGTGTTCAGCACCGGGCTGTCAGGCTCGAGCGAGATCCCCAGCAGATGCAGCCGCCCTTCCAGGAAGGTCTCGGCATCGAAGGTCGAGGGCGCGGAAAGCCGCTGCATCGCCGCCCGCGCCACCTCGCGCTCGGGGCTGATGACGACGTCGATGGGCAGGTGGTCAGTGCGGTAGAGATCGGACCAGATCGCGTCCAGATAGGCCGAGCTGCGCAGCCGCGCGATCTTCCTCGGCACCTGGAAGACGGAATGGGCGACCTGGCAGGTGACCATGTTGACCTCGTCCGAATGGGTTGCGGCGATGATCAGGTCGGCATCGCGCGCGCCGGCGCGGTCCAGCACGTCGGGATGGCTGGCAAAGCCGGTCACGCCCTGCACGTCCAGCGCATCGGTGGCGCGCCGGATCAACTCGGCATTGGTGTCGATGATGGTGACATCGTTGCGCTCGCCCGCAAGATGGCGCGCGATATGCCAGCCGACCTGCCCCGCCCCGCAGATGATGATCTTCATTCCGGCCCCGGTTCAACCCCTTCGTGAAGCGCGATCCTAGCGCGGGCCGCAGGCGACGGATACAGCGAAAACATCAGGACCAGCCGTGCAGCCATACCGCCTGCGTCATCGCCGCATGGGTATTTGCAGAACGAAGAAGCCGTTAAGGATTTCTCAATCTTTTCCGCCTAGCCTGGTTGCGCGGTACAGGCTGGGGAGCCGATGACCGCGAACGGAGAAGTCGCCCCGGTCACCTGGCCAAAACCTGTCCCGCCTGATCCGCGGGGGTGGCCGGGGCGCAGTTCCCGTGCTTCTCTGTTCCATAAATACCCATGCGACCGCGCCACCGGCATGGCGCCGCCATCATTTCCCCATCAGCTCCTCCTCGACGCGCATGCCGCCGACGACGCCGAGCGACTTGAGCTTGCGATGCAGCGCCGAACGCTCCATGCCGACGAATTGCGCCGTGCGGCTGATATTGCCGCCGAAGCGGTTGATCTGCGCCAGCAGGTATTCGCGCTCGAAGAGTTCGCGCGCCTCGCGCAGCGCCAGGCTGGTGATCTGCGGGCCGAGCGCCAGGGCCTCGCTGGTGCTGGCGCTGCCGTTCTGGCCTTCCAGTTCCGAGGGCTGGATCGGCCCGGTGCCGTCGCCCAGGATCAGCACCCGCTCGATCACATTGCGCAGCTGGCGGATATTGCCCGGCCAGTTCATCGCCTGCAGCGCGGCGCAGGTCTCCTCGGGCAGCGCGCGCAGCGGCAGGCCCTGGCCGGCATGGAACTGTTCGATGAAATGTGAGGCCAGCAGCGGGATATCGTCGCGCCGCTCGGCCAGCGAGGGCACCGCCACCGGCACCACGTTCAGCCGGTCGTAAAGCTCCTGCCGGAAGCGGCCCGCGGCGATCTCGGCCGAAAGATCGCGATTGGTCGAGGAGATCACCCGCAGGTCCACCCGCACCTTGTCGGTGCCGCCGGCGCGCTGGAACTGCTGCTCGGTCAGCACGCGCAGGATCTTGGGCTGGGTGCCCAGCGGCATGTCCGCCACCTCGTCGAAATAGATCACCCCGCCATGCGCCTGCTCCAGGAGACCCGCCTCGATGCCGCGCTCGGGCGTTTCGCGGCCGAAAAGCACCTCCTCCATGTGTTCGGGCTCGATGGTGGCGCAGGGCACGGTGACGAAGGGTTCGCGCGCGCGCGGGCTGTGGGCGTGGACATAGCGCGCGGCGATCTCCTTGCCCGCCCCCGGCTCGCCGGTCAGCATCACCCGGCCGTTCGATTTCGCCACCTTGTCGAGCTGTTCGCGCAGCCGGCGGAAGGGCGCGGAATTGCCCAGCATCTCGGCCGCCCGTGCCTCGCCGCGCCTGAGCGTCGAGTTCTCGCGGCGCAGCCGCGCCGTCTCCATGGCGCGGCGGATCACCACCAGCAGCTGGTCGATGTTGAAGGGCTTCTCGATGAAGTCGTAGGCGCCCTGCTTGATCGCCGCCACCGCGATCTCGATATTGCCATGGCCCGAGATGATGACCACCGGCACCTCGGGATTGTTGCGCTTGACCTGCTTGAGGATGTCGATCCCGTCCATCTTGCTGTCCTTGAGCCAGATGTCGAGGATCATCAGCGCCGGCTCGGCCGCGTTCAGCTCGGCCACCGCCTGGTCGGAATTGGCGGCAAGGCGGGTCGAGAAGCCCTCGTCGCGCAGGATGTCGGAGATCAGTTCCCGGATGTCCCGCTCGTCGTCGACAATCAGAATATCGCTCATTTCATTGCTTCCTGCTCGTTTTTCTGGCGGCGCGCGGAAAGCCGCACCGGCTGGCGTTCGCGCGGCAGGCGGATTTCGGCCATGGCGCCGCGTCCTTCGGGGGTGTCGGTCAGCATCAGGCTGCCGCCGTGTTCCTCGACGATCTTCTTGACGATGGGCAGGCCGAGGCCGGTGCCGCCGGGCTTCATCGTCACATAGGGCTCGAACAGCCGGGTGCGGTCCTGCGGCAGGCCGGGCCCGTTGTCGGCGATGCGGATCGTCACCGCATCGGGGGCCGAGCGCAGCGAGACCCGGACCTGCGGCACCCAGCCCTCGGGCGGGTTCGCGCGCAACTCGTCCAGCGCCTCGCCCGCGTTCTTCAACAGGTTGGTGAAGACCTGCCGCATCATGCCGGCATCGGCATCCACGATCACCGGCTCGTCGGGAATGTCCGAGATCAGCGCGCCTTGCAGCGCGTCGCGCTGCATCAGCTCGGCATCGCGCAAGAGCTTGGCGATGTCGGTTTCCTTGCGGTCCGGCTCGGGCATGCGGGCAAAGCGGCTGAACTCGTCCACGATCCGGCGCAGGTCGTTGGTCTGGCGGATGATGACCTCGGTATATTGCTCCAGCGCCTCGCGTTCCTCGCCGGCGATGGGGCCGAACTTGCGCTTCAGCCGTTCGGCCGAAAGCTGGATCGGGGTCAGCGGGTTCTTGATCTCATGCGCGACGCGGCGCGCCACGTCGCCCCAGGCCGCCATGCGCTGCGCCGAGACCAGGTCGGTCACGTCGTCCAGCGCCACCACATAGCCTTCGAGGCCGCCGGCCGCGCCGCGCCGGATCGCCATGCGCACCAGCAGGCTCTCCACCCGACCCTCGCGGGTCAGGCGGATCTCGTCCTGCACCGATTCGTTCACGGATTGCGCCAGCCGCTCGAACAGCGGCGCGAATTCCGGCACCGCCTCGGAGAGCAGCCGGTCATGCGCCGCCGCCGGGTCGAGGCCCAGCAGCCGGGCGGCCGAGCGGTTCAGGAAGTCGATCTCTCCCGCCGCGTCGAGACCGATCACCCCGGCCGTGACCGAGGACAGCACGGAATCGAACAGCCGGCGCTGGTCGTCGGCAGCGCGATAGCTTTCGACCAGTTCCTGGCGCTGCTGCTTCAACTGCCGGGTCATGCGGTTGAAGCTTTCGCCCAGCGTCTGGATCTCGTCGCCGGTATCGGGCGCGGGGATCTGGAAGTCCAGGTTGCCCTCGCCCACCTGCTCGGAGGCCTCGGCCAGCCGGCCGATGGGCCGCGACAGCCGGTCGGCGAACCACAGGCCCAGCCACATCGCCGCCGCGACCAGAAGCAGGGCAAACCCCAGATACAGCAAGGAAAATTCGAACAGAACCCGGCCGCGTTCCTGCTCCAGGCGCTGATATTCGCCGACGGTCTGGCGGGTGTCGTCCAACAGCCCCAGCAGGCTGCCGTCCACGTCGCGCGTGACGTAGAGATAGCGGTCGGCCAGGGGCACCAGCGGCACCAGGGCGCGGAACTCGTTGTTCTGCCAATCCTCGATCAGCACCAGACCGCGCATCGCCGCCTCGTCAAACTGGGCGGGAGAGGGCTCCTCGTACCAGAACTGATAGCTGCGCTCGCCCCGCGCGCGGATGGTGCCGCGGCCATCGACGATATAGGCCTCGCGCAACCCGCGCTGGATCTGGCTTTGATAGTCCGACAGCAGCAGCCGCAGGTCGCCGTCGTCCAGCATCGGGTTCTGCCGCGCGGCCTGGGTCAGCGCCCCGGCCAGCAGCTTGGCATCGTTGGTCAGGTCGCGGCGATGCTCGTCCTGATAGGCCTCGGCGGCCGAGAGCGAGGTCGAGACCACCTGCTGCACCCGGTTCGAGAACCAGCCTTCCAGGCCGATGTTCACCGTCAGCCCGGCGAACAGCGCCACCAGCACCGTCGGCACCAGCGCGATGGTGGCGAACACGCCCACCAGCCGCATGTGCAGCCGCGAGCCCGCCGCCGACTTGCGCCGCGCCGCGACGATCCGCGCCATGCGCGCCACGACCAGGCCGGTCAGCACGATCAGGTAAAGCAGGTCCGCCAGCAGCACCAGCCGCAGCACCGAGCCGCCCGAGGTGGCGCCGGCGAACGGCCCCATCACCGCGAAGGTCAGGCCGGCCAGCGCCGGGCCCAGCAGGGCAAGGCCAAGCGTCGCGGTATTGCGATAAAGCCGCAGGCGCCGCAGCCGTGCGACGCGTTCCCATGTGTCCCTGGACAGCGTTCCCGCCACCTTTGCCCGTCCTCACGGTTTCGCCGCTGTGCCGCGGCCTTCCTGTGGCCGTTAAGCGACTCTCGCAAGGCCATCTGTGGCTGTTTTACATCAGTTTGCGGCGCCGTGTCACCTCGATATTCAGATCGGTCAGTTTCTTGCGCAGCGTATTGCGATTGATGCCCAGAAGATCGGCACAACGCAGCTGATTGCCGCCGGTGGCGTCCAGCGCGATCTCCAGGAGCGGCTTTTCGATCTCGCGCAGGATGCGGTCGTAAAGGCCGGGCGGCGGCAGGTCGTCGCCATGCAGGTCGAAATAGCGTTGCAGATGCATCTCGACCGATTGCGCCAGCCGCATGTTCGCGGGCTCGCCCAGCGGCGTGACGGCGGGGCTGGCCGCCATCGCGGCGGCGGGCGCGGCAACCGCGGCCGGCGGCACGATGGGGCTGGATTCCGCCAGCGCGGCGCGGGTCTCGGCCTCGGTGATCTCGGCGGCCGCGGCGGTCAGCGCCAGCCGCCGCATCAGGTTTTCCAGCTCGCGCACGTTGCCCGGAAAGGGATAGGCGCGGATCAGCGCCGCCGCGCCTTCGGAAAGCGTGCGCAGCGGCAGGCCCTGCGCCGCGGCGCGGGCCAGCAGGTGACGCGCCAGCGGCGGGATGTCGTCCAGCCGGGCGCGCAGCGGCGGCACGGTGACCGTCACGCCCGCCAGCCGGTAATACAGGTCGGCCCGCAGCCGGCCCGAGGCGACATCGGCCTGCGGATCGGGCCCGGTGGTGGAAATCAGGCGCGGCATCAGGTTGCGGCCGGGGCCGACCTCCCATGCTTCGATCATGCCGATCAGCCGGGCTTGGGCGGCGGCGTCGAAACCGGCCGGATCCTCGATCAGCAGCGTGCCGCCCTGGGCGCGGTCGGCGGTGCCATGGATGGTCTCCTCGGACAGGTCGGCCGAGGTCAGCACGACGAATCCCGCCTCGCGCCGGTCCGACAGGTCGTGGAACGAGCGCGCGACCACGGTCTTGCCCACCCCGGCCTCGCCGGCGATCATCACCGGCAGGTCGGCGTTCAGCACCCGCGCGACCATGCGGAACAGGTTCTGCATCGCCGGCGCATGGCCGATCAGCGGCAAGGCGGGATCGGCGCCGGTCTCGGGCGCCGCCGGTGCCGGTGCGGGATCGGATTTGCGCAGCCGCCGCGACAGCGCCTGGCCGGCACGCGCCATCAGGTCCGGCAGGTCGAAGGGCTTGGGCAGGTAATCGAAGGCAGCGGCCTCGGTGGCGCGGATGGCGGTAACGATGGTGTTCTGGGCCGAGATCACGATCACCGGCAGGTCGGGCCGCGCCTTGCGGATCGCCGGGATCATGTCGATGCCGTTTCCGTCGGGCATCATCACGTCGGTGATGACCAGGTCGCCCCGTCCCTCCTCGACCCAGCGCAGCAGTTGCGCCAGCGAGCCGGTGGCATGGACCCGGCAGCCGGCGCGGGTCAGGGCCTGGGTCAGGACCGTGCGGATGGTGCGGTCGTCGTCAGCGATCAGAACGGTGCCGTCCATGGGAAAACCTCAGGCTTTGGGCAGTGAAATGCGGAAAACGGTGCGACCGGGGCGCGATTCCAGCGCGATCCAGGCGCCGTGGTCGGTGATGATCTTGGAAACCAGCGCCAGGCCGAGGCCGGTGCCGTTCTCGCGCCCCGAGACGAAGGGCTCGAAGACCTCGGCGATCAGCGTTTCGGGGATGCCGGGGCCATCATCCTCGATCTCGATCTGCAGGGGCAGGCTGCGGCCCTGCGGCTCGGCCTCGGTCGGCGCCAGCCGCAGGGTGCCGTCGTAGAAGCTGCGCAGGCGGATGCTGCCGCCCTGCCCCGTCCGGCCGATGGCCTCGGCGGCGTTCTTGACCAGGTTCAGGCAGACCTGCACCAGTTGGTCGGCATCGACCAACGCCGGCGGCAGCGAGGGGTCGTAATCGGGCACGATGCGCAACCCCTTGCCGAAGCCCACCGCGGCCGAGCGGCGCACTCGCTCCAGCACGTCATGGATGTTCACCGCCGCCAGCCGCGGCGCCGAGGTGTCGCCGAAGCGTTCCACCTGGTCCAGCAATTCGACGATGCGGCGCGATTCCGCCACGATCAGGTCGGCGAGGTCGCGGTCCTCGGCCTTGAGGTTCATGCCGATCAGCTGCGCCGCGCCGCGGATGCCGGCCAGCGGGTTCTTGATCTCATGCGCCAGCATCTCGGCCATGCCGATGGCCGAACGCGCGGCCGAGCGCGCCGCCTGCCCCTGCCCAAGCCGCCCGGCCCCCTCCAGGGGCGAGATCAGGATCACCGTGCCCCCCGCCGGGCTGGGCGCGGGGCCGGCATGGATGGTGCCGATGCGGTCGGAATGCCCGCCCGAGCGGTCGCCGATCTCGAAACGCACGCCGGCGCGGTTCAGCGCGTCATGGCCCTCGCGCATCCGCTCCAGGATCGAGCCCAGGGTGGGCACGATGCGCAGCCGCTTGAGCATCTCGGCCCCTTCCAGCGCCTGCCCCAGCGACGAGCGGCAGGAGATGTTCAGGAAAGCCTCGGCCAGGTCGTTCATCGCGGCGATGCGGCCCTCTGCGTCCAGGATGATCGCGGGCAAGGGAAGCGCCGCCCAGTTCGGCCCGACCTCTGCCGGGGTGAAACCGCCGCCGGCCTCCATCTCGGGATCGGGCAGGATGTCGGACCTGGGCCGGCTTGTCATGAAGGCACCTCGGTCGCCTGGGCATTGGCATGGGCGGCATCGGCATCGCCGAAACCGGCGCGGATCGCGGCCAGCGCGGCCTCGGGCGTGGGCGCGCGCAAGAGTTCGGCGCGGTTCGGGGCGCCGTTCGACTCGGCATACCAGCCCAGGTGCTTGCGGGCGACGCGCAGGCCCAGTTCGCGCCCGTAAAGCGACAGGATGTCGTCGTAATGCTCGGCCACCGCCTCGGCCAGGCGGGCGCCCTGGGGAATGTCCGGCGCCGGCGTGTTCCACAGCGCATGCGCGATCTGCGCCAGCCGCCAGGGCGCGCCCTGGGCGCCGCGGCCCACCATGACCGCATCGGCGCCGGACTGGCGCAGCGCCGCGCGAGCCGAGGCCGCGTCCACCACATCGCCATTGGCGACCAGCGGCGGCCGGCCGGGCAGGTTCGCGACCTCGCGGATGGCATTCCAGTCGGCGCTGCCGGTATAGAACTGCGCGCGAGTGCGGCCGTGTATGGTCAGCATCCTGACGCCCGCCCCGGCGGCGCGGGCGGCCAGTTCCGGCGCATTCAGGCAATCCGCGTCCCAGCCCAGCCGCATCTTCAGCGTCACCGGCAGGTCGGGCACGGCGGCGACCACCGCGTCGATCAGCCCCAGCGCGTGGTCGAGATCGCGCATCAGCGCAGCGCCCGACAGCCCCCCCGTCACCTTTTTGGCCGGGCAGCCCATGTTGATGTCGACGATGCGCGCGCCCATGCCGGCGACGATTCGCGCGGTTTCCGCCATCGCCCCCGCCTCGCGCCCGGCGATCTGGACGCTGACCGGCAATTCGCCCTCGGTCAGCGCCTTGGCGCGCACGGCGGCGCGGGTCGAGGGGCGCGGCGTCACCATCTCGGTCGAGGCGACCATCTCGCTGACCATCAGCCCCGCCCCGCCATGGCGCGCCACGGCGCGGCGAAAGGGCAGGTCGGTGATCCCGGCCATGGGCGCCAGGAAGACCGGCGGGCCGAGCCGCGTGGAGCCAAGGATGATGGGTTCGGGCAATGTCATGGGAAAACTCGTAGGCCAGCCGGCGGGGATGCGAAAGAAAACGGCTTGCGCCCGATCGGCAGGCTTTCCCGACGCGCTCGAATTTGCCGCTTTTTAATGCTTGATGCCTAAATAGTCGGCAGGCCCGGATTCGTCAAATGTCGCGGAGCTTCAGGCGCGCTGTCGCAACCGCTCTGGCCTGCCGCCGGGTCCGCGGCTAGGCTTGCCGCGCCAGCCAGGGAGTGCGCGATGTTTCTTTCCGTCTTCGACATCTTCAAGATCGGAGTCGGCCCGTCCTCGTCCCATACCATGGGGCCGATGGTGGCCGCAGGCCGCTTTCTGGACGCACTGCGCCAGCAGCCGTTCCGCACGCACGGGCTGCGCGCCAGCCTGCATGGCAGCCTGGCATTCACCGGCAAGGGTCATGCGACCGACCGCGCCACCATCCTGGGCCTGGCCGGATTCCTGCCCGAAACCATGGATGCCGAGGCCGCCGAGGCGGCGCTGGCCCGCAACCGCGAAACCAGGATCCTGTCGCCCGAGGGACTGGGCGACCTGGCCTTCGACCCGGCGCGCGACCTGATCTTCGACTATGACCGCGCCCTGCCCGGCCATGCCAACGGCATGGTGCTGATGGCGACCGACGCGCAGGGCGACGTGATCTTCCGCGAGGTCTATTACTCGATCGGCGGCGGTTTCGTGATGACCGAGGCCGAGCTGGCGGCGCGCGGCGACGACACCCGCACCGACGCCTCGCCCAAGGTGCCCTTCCCCTTCGCCTCGGCCGCCGAGATGCTGGAGATGGCCGAAAGATCGGGCAGGTCCATCGCCCAGATGAAACGCGAGAACGAGCGGGTCTTTCGCAGCGATGCCGAGATTTCCGCCGGCCTCCGCCGCATCTGGCAAGTCATGCGCGACTGCATGGACCGGGGGCTGGCGACCGGCGGCATCCTGCCCGGCGGGCTGTCGATCCGCCGCCGCGCCGCCGCCATCCACGAGGCGCTGAGGGCCGAGGCCGGCATGAACCTGACCGCGCCGCATGTCATCAACGACTGGATGTCGATCTATGCCATGGCGGTGAACGAGGAGAACGCCGCCGGCGGCCAGGTGGTGACCGCACCCACCAACGGCGCGGCCGGGGTGGTGCCGGCGGTGATCCGCTATTGGCTGGACCACGTGCCGGGCGCCTCGGAACGCCAACTCGACGAGTTTCTGCTGACGGCGGCGGCCATCGGTGGGCTCATCAAGCACAACGCCTCGATCTCGGGCGCGGAATGCGGCTGCCAGGCCGAGGTCGGATCGGCCAGCGCCATGGCGGCAGCGGGGATCTGCGCCGCGATGGGCGGCAGCCCCGCCCAGGTCGAGAACGCCGCCGAGATCGCGCTGGAGCATCACCTGGGCATGACCTGCGACCCGGTGAAGGGGCTGGTGCAGGTGCCCTGCATCGAGCGGAACGGCCTGGGCGCCATCAAGGCGGTCTCGGCGGCCAGCCTGGCCCTGCGCGGCGATGGCCAGCATTTCGTGCCGCTGGACGCCGCCATCGAGACCATGCGCCAGACCGGCCGCGACATGAGCGACAAATACAAGGAAACCTCGCTGGGTGGTCTGGCCGTCAATGTGCCGAACTGCTGAGTCGCGTGCGAAGAATCGCGCAAAGCGGGGGTTTGACGCGGACCGCCCCCTGTCGGCGCTTGCCCCGGCCCTGCCCTTCCTGTAGCCAATCAGCATAAGCAAAACCTACGGAACCGGGACTGAGCAGATGAAATTCCGTTCGGCATTCGCCGTTCTCACGATGACTGTAGCCCTTGCCGCCTGCGGCGAACTGCCCTTCCAGTCCTCCGAACCCGAAACCCCCGCCCATTCCGGCCCGCCCAGCGTCTCGCCGCTGGAACAGCCGATCGAGACCGGCGCCGAGGGCAAGCCCGTCGCCACCGCCGAGGCCAGCACGCTGGGCACCGCCATGTTCCGCGCCGCGGGGTCGGGCTGGACCGTGACCGCCGCCGACAAGACCGCCGTCTATGAACGGCCCGGCGCGAAATCCGTCGGCGTCACCGTGCGGCGCATGGCCTATGGCCGGGGGGTCGAGTTCATCGGCTCGATGAACGGTTCGGTCTTCGCGCTGAACATCCAGGCGGCGGAATGCGAGATGGGCGGGCAGAAGACACCCTTCACCGCGCGGCTGCGCGTCGGCAGCCAGCGCCTGAGCGGCTGCGCCGTTCCGACCGACACCATGCCCAAGGCACAGGTGCGCGCCTCGTCCGCGGCCCCCAAGCCCAAGACCCAGCCGAAGCCGGCAGCGCCCGCGGCCAAGCCCGAGACCGAGGCGGCGGCGGAAGCGCCCGAGACGGAAACCCCGGCGACCACTCCGGCCGAGCCTACCGGTCCCACCACGCCCGCGACCGGTACCGCGCCCGCGACCACGGCGCCCGGTAGCACGTCCTCGACCGCCCCTTCGGCGGACAGCACGGCCGAGACCCCGGCCAACGGCACCGCGGCCGATGCCGAAGCGCCCGCTGCCGACAGCCCGGCCGCGCCGGGGACCGCTCCGGCTGCCGGCGGGTCGGATGCGGCCGGCGGCGTCCCGGCCCCGGCCCTGATCCTGCCCGAGCCGCCCGCCCCGAGCGAATAAGCCAAGATCCGGGCGCCGTGCGGCAAGGCCCGCGCGGCGCCGGCCCAACCCGCCGCCCCGCTGCGGGCCACGACCTGAGAGGAGCCGCGATGCGCGCCCATTCGATGCTTACCCGTCGCCTGCTGGCCTCGACCGTGCCAGTTGCGCTGCTTCTGGGTCTCGGCACCAGCCCGGCCCGCACCGATCCGCTGATAGGCGATGTGCTGAACAGCTATGGCCTGCCGGGCGGGGTCGAAACCCCCACGGCCGAGATGCTGCCCGACGGCACCCTGGGCGGCACCGTGTCCTATAACGAGGCGGCGCGGCGCCATAACGTGATCTTCCAGCTGCATCCGCGTATCACCACCGCGCTGCGCTATTCCCGGGTCGAAGGCATCAACGACCACAACGAGCTGGGCCATATCTGGGACCGCTCGTTCGACATCCGCTTCCAGGTCGTGGACGAGCAGGGCTGGCGCCCGGCCGTGGCCATCGGCCTGCAGGACTTCCTGGGCACCGGCATCTATTCCGGCGAATACATCGTCGCGACCAAGACCATCACGCCCCGGCTGCGCGCCAGCGTCGGCATCGGCTGGGGCACGCTGGGGGGCAATCCGCGCCTGATCGAGATCGGCGACACCGGCGGCAAGCCGCAGGTCGACGAATGGTTCCGCGGCAAGGCCCGGCCCTTCGGCTCGATCACCTGGCAGGCCACCGACAAGCTGCGGCTGGTGGCGGAATATTCCAACGACAAGTATCTGGTCCGCAACCTGTTCCCCGACGGCCATGTCGAGGAGATCCCGCAGGGCGACGGCGAGCCGGGCAGCAAGCTGAACCTGGGCGCCTATTACACCTTCAGCCCCAGCTATCAGGTCGGGCTCTATACCATCGGCGGCGACATGTTCGGCGCCCAGTTCAGCTTTGCGCTGAACCCGCGCAACGCGCCCTTCCCCTCGGGGCTGGAAAAGGCGCCGGCGCCGGTCAAGCCGCGCCCCGCGCCCTCGGCCGATCCCGAGGGCTGGTCGGGCGCCTGGTCGGCCGATCCGACCGCGCAGCCGGCGATCCAGACCGCGCTGGCCGGAGCGCTGAAGGACGAGGGCCAGATCCTCGAATCCATGTCCCTGTCCGGCAACCGGGCCGAGGTCCGCATCCGCAATACCCGCTATATCCAGCAGTCCGAGGCCGTGGGCCGCACCGCGCGGCTGATGACCCGCGCCCTGCCGCCTTCGGTCGAGACGCTGGTCATCACCTCGAACGCCGAGGGCATGGCGACCTCGTCCGTGGTGCTGAAGCGTTCGGATGTCGAGCGGCTGGAAAATACCGAGGCCGGCCGCATCGCCCAGGCCGCGCAACTGGTCGATGCCGAGCCGCGGCCGGGCGATCTGGTGACGACGCCGGGCCTGTTCCCGCGCTTCCGCTGGAACCTCGGGCCCTATCTGGAACTGGGGCTGTTCGATCCGCAAGATCCGCTGCGCTATGAGGTCGGCGCGCAACTCAAGGCCAGTTACGAGATCACGCCGGGCCTGATCCTGTCAGGAACGCTGCGCCAGCGCGCCTTCGGCAGCATGGAGCAGCGCGGGCCGGGGATTCCCTGCAGCTCCGGCAACACACCACCGCCGGGCATGGACCGCTGCGGCCGCGGCGAGCATTACACGCCCGAGGAATATGTCTCGAACCCGGCCTATGAATCCTTCAAGGGCGTGCCTCGGGTCCGCTCGGATACGCGCATGTATACCGGCAATGACAGCCCGACCATCCCCGAGCTGACGCTGGCCTGGTATGCCCAGCCCACCGAGGCGGTCTATACCCGCCTGACCGTGGGCCTGCTGGAACGCGCCTATGGCGGCGTCTCGGGCGAGGTGCTGTGGAAGCCCGCCAATTCGCCCCTGGCCTTCGGGGCCGAGATCAACCGGGTGAAGAAGCGCGATTTCGAGGATGTCTTCGGCTTCCGCGACTACGAGGTCACGACGGGCCATGTCTCGGCCTATTACGAATTCGCGAACGGCTTCACCGCGCAGTTGGACGTCGGCAAGTACCTGGGGTCTGCTGCCGGACGGTGCTAAATCCTACGCTAAGCCGATAAAACGCGCCTTCCGTGGTCCCTGAGGTTTCCGTTGGCATCGACGTAGCGATAGAGGG
>NZ_JBGOSN010000036.1:0-41229 GCF_046335115.1 Paracoccus sp. P2
CGCAGGCCAAGGCCGGCGCCGGCAGATGGATCGCCTTCTGCAGCCACCAGAGCGGCCTCGCGCCGCCCATGGCGGACAGCCGCCCGCCGCGGTCTGCGTCAACAGCAAAGCGAAACCGACCGGCAGAGCCAGAGAGCGGCTTAAGTCACCCCAGAGCCCGCCCAATGATCGCGGAGTGGCTCAACGGGCCGCCCGCTGCCCCAAGCCTGCGGCCGGGTTTCGCCGGTGGCGCAACGTCGCGGACCGAAGCGGTTTCGGGATTGATCATCCCATGCGAAACTGTTCGTTATGCAACCGTCAGCAAATAGCCGGAGCAAACCGATGTTCGCGCTATCGCGCCGCATGGCGATTTCCGTGATCCTTCCGCTCGCGGCGGGGCTTTCTCCGATGGCCGTCCTGGCCCAGGATCCCTCGCAGATGCCGCCGCCGGCCGTGACCGTGGTCACGCTTCACGCCCAGGACGTGCCCTTGACCACCACCCTGCCCGGCCGCGTCACCGCCTCGGCCGAGGCCGAGGTGCGGCCCCAGGTCAACGGCATCGTCACCGAGCGGCTGTTCGAGGAAGGCAGCCATGTGAAGGTCGGCGACCCGCTGTTCCGCATCGACGCCACCACCTACCAGGCCACCGTCGCCCAGGCCGAGGCCGCCGTGGCCCAGGCCCGCGCCCAGGCCGAGGCGGCGCGCCGCGAGGCCGAGCGCGTGGGCGCCCTGCGCGACCGCCGCGTCGCCAGCGAAAGCACGACCGACAATGCCATCGCCGCCCGCGATTCGGCCGAGGCCGCGGTCAAGGTCGCCGAGGCGCAGCTGCAGACCGCCCGCATCGAACTGGAACGCACCACGATCCGCGCCGAGCTGGACGGCGAGATCGGCCTGGCGCAGACCAGCCAGGGCGCGCTGGTGACGGCCAGCCAGCCGACGCCGCTTGCCGTGATCCGCAAGCTCGACCCGGTGCATGTGGACGTGACGCAATCGGCCGCCGAACTGATCCGCTTCCGCCGCGAGATGGCGGCGCAATCCGCCGAGGGCCAGCCGGACCGCAAGGTGACGCTGCGCCTGGCCGACGGCACCGAATACGCCCAGGAAGGCCGGCTGACCGCGGCCGAGCCCTATGTGAACGAGACGACCGGCGTGGTGACGCTGCGCCTGGCCTTTGCCAATCCCGACCGTACCCTCTTGCCGGGCATGTATGTCCAGGCGGTGGTGCAGCAGGCCACGGCGCGCAACGTGATCCTTGCCCCGCAGGAAGGCGTCACCCGCGACCGCCGCGGCCAGCCCGTCGCGCTGGTGGTCAATGCCGACAATGCGGTCGAGCAGCGCCAGCTGACCATCCTTCAGGACATGGGCAATAGCTGGATCGTCAGCGCGGGGCTGCATGACGGCGACCGCATCGTGGTCGAGGGCCTGCAGAAGATCGGCCCCGGCATGACCGTGACGCCCGAGGAACGCCAGGCCGCCGCGCCCCAAGCCGCGGCAGGCGGGGCCGCCGAAGCGGCCGCGCCCGCAGCCGGCACCGGCGAACAGCCCGCGGGGCAATCCCCGCAAGAGCCCGCAGAGCAACCCGCCGCGGAAGCCGCGGGTGCAGAGACCGCAGCCGAGGCCGGCGCCGCACAGCCGACGAACTGACCCCGGACGCCGCGAGGGAACAGCACAGGAACCGCACATGGCCCGCTTTTTCATCGACCGTCCGGTCTTCGCCTGGGTGATCTCGATCCTGATCATGGGGCTCGGGCTTCTGTCGATCGCATCGCTGCCGGTGGCGCAATATCCGCAGATCGCGCCGCCCTCGGTGACGATCCGCGCCACCTATCCCGGCGCCTCGGCCGATACGGTCGCCAATACCGTCACCCAGATCATCGAGCAGCAGATGACCGGGCTGGACGGGCTGCGCTATTTCTCGTCCAGCTCGACCTCGGCCGGAACCTCGACCACGACGCTGACCTTCGAGACCGGCACCGATCCCGACATCGCCCAGGTGCAGGTGCAGAACAAGCTGGCGCAGGCCACCGCGCTTCTGCCCGAGCCGGTGCAGCGCCAGGGCATCACGGTCGAGAAATCCGCCTCGGGCTTCCTGATGGTCGTCGGCCTGACCTCGTCGGACGACCGCTATGAACAGGTGGACCTGGCCGATTACCTGATCTCGAACCTGGTCAACGACCTTTCGCGGGTCGATGGCGTGGGCTCGGTCCAGGTCTTCGGCGCGCAATATGCCATGCGCATCTGGCTGGACCCGTCGAAGCTGGCCGCCTATGAGCTGACCCCCTCGGACGTGGTGGCGGCGGTCTCGTCGGAAAACGCGCAGATCTCGGCCGGCTCCTTCGGCAGCCAGCCGGCGCCGCAGGGGCAGATGCTGAACGCCACCATCACCGCGCAATCGCTGCTCTCCACCCCCGAGGATTTCGAGCAGATCGTGCTGCGCGCGGAACAGGACGGCGGCCTGATTTTGCTGAAGGACGTGGCCCGCGTCGAGATCGGCGCCGAGGACTACATGACCAATGCCCGTTACAACGGCCAGCCGGCCTCGGGCATGGCGATCAGCCTGGCCTCGGGCGCGAACGCGCTGGACACGGCCGAGCGGGTCAAGGCGCGGATGGAGGAGTTCGCCCGCTTCTTCCCCGAGGGCATGGAATACGTCATCCCCTTCGACACCACGCCCTTCGTGCTGATCTCGATCGAAGAGGTGGTCAAGACGCTGATCGAGGCCATCGTGCTGGTGTTCTTCGTCATGCTGCTGTTCCTGCAGAACTGGCGCGCGACGCTGATCCCGACGCTGGCGGTGCCGGTGGTGCTGCTCGGTACCTTCGGCGTGCTGGCGGCGCTTGGCTTCACCATCAACACGCTGACCATGCTGGCCATGGTGCTGGCCATCGGCCTGCTGGTGGACGACGCCATCGTCGTGGTCGAGAACGTCGAGCGTATCATGGAAGAGGAAGGGCTGGAGCCGCGCGAGGCCACCCGCAAGTCCATGGGACAGATCACCGGGGCGCTGATCGGCATCGCGCTGGTCTTGTCGGCGGTCTTCGTGCCCATGGCCTTCTTCGGCGGCTCGACCGGGGTGATCTACAAGCAGTTCGCCATCACCATCGCCTCGGCCATGGGCCTGTCGGTGCTGGTGGCACTGACGCTGACGCCGGCGCTTTGCGCCACGCTGCTGAAGAACGAGCACGGCCACAAGACCCGCGGCTTCTTCGGCCTGTTCAACCGCGGCTTCGACCGCACCATCCATGGCTATGGCAATTCGGTGAACTGGCTGATCCGCCGGCCGCTGCGGATGATGCTGATCTATCTGTGCATCGGTGCGGCCATGGTCCTGCTGTTCCTGCGCACCCCCACCGGCTTTCTGCCCGACGAGGACCAGGGCATCATGTTCGTCCTGATCCAGGGCCCGACCGGCGCCACTTCCGAGCGCACGGATGCGGTGATCGACCAGATCCAGCATTATTTCGCCGAGAACGAATCCGCCAATGTCGAGTCCTTCTTTGGCGTCTCGGGCTTCAGCTTCGCCGGATCGGGGCAGAACATGGGCATCGCCTTCTTGCGACTCAAGGACTGGGACGAGCGGCCGGGTGCCGAGCAGTCGGTGCAGGCCATCGCCGGGCGGGCCTTTCCGGCGCTGATGGGCATCCGCGACGCCATGGCCTTCCCCATCGTGCCGCCCTCGGTGATCGAGCTGGGCAACGTCTCGGGCTTCGACTTCTACCTGCAGGCCCGCGCCGGCCAGGCGCATGAGCAATTGCTGGACGCGCGCAACCAGTTGCTGGGCATGTCCGGGCAGGACGGCCGCATCGCCTCGGCGCGACCGAACGGGCTGGAGGACGCGGCGCAATACAATCTCGACATCGACTGGCGCAAGGCGGGCGCCATGGGGGTCTCGGCCACCGATGTGGGCAGCCTGCTCTCGGTCGCCTGGGCCGGGCGCTATGTGAACGATTTCATCGACCGCGGAAGGATCAAGCGGGTCTATGTGCAGGGGGAATCCGAATCGCGCGCGCTGCCGACCGACATCGACAAGTGGCGGGTCAGGAACAGCTCGGGCGGGCTGGTGCCGTTTTCCAACTTCGCCGAGGGCCGCTGGAGCTATGGGCCGCAGGGCCTGGACCGCTATAACGGCGTGCCCGCCATGCAGATCCAGGGCAGCCCGGCGCCCGGCGTCTCGTCCGGGCAGGCCATGGCCGCGATCGAGGAACTGGCCGGGCAGCTGCCGGCCGGCTTCGACGTGGCCTGGACCGGGCTTTCGCTGGAAGAGCAGCAGGCCGGCAACCAGACCATGCTGCTTTACGGCCTGTCGCTGGCGGTGGTGTTCCTGTGCCTGGCCGCGCTTTACGAAAGCTGGTCGATCCCCTTCGCGGTGATGCTGGCCATGCCCATCGGCGTGCTGGGCGCGCTGGTCGGGGCCTGGCTGGGCGGCTTCGACAACGGCGTGTTCTTCCAGGTCGGCCTGCTGACGGTGATCGGCCTGACCGGCAAGAACGCCATCCTGATCGTCGAATTTGCCCGCGAGCAGGCCGAGCAGGGCAAGCCGCTTTACGAGGCGGTGGCCGAGGCGGCACGCCAGCGGTTCCGGCCGATCATCATGACCTCGGTCGCCTTCTCGCTGGGCGTGCTGCCGCTGGTGCTGTCCACGGGCGCCGGCGCCAACGGCCGCAACACCATCGGCGCCACGGTGCTGGGCGGCACGGTCTCGGCCACGGTGCTGGGCGTGCTGTTCGTGCCGCTGTTCTTCGTGCTGGTGCGGCGCGCGCTCGGCCGCCCCGAACCGGCCGAGCCCGCCGGCTCGCACGCCTGAGCCGGGCACCGCATCTCCAGGGGCCGGGACTGCATCCCGGCCCTTTCGCTTTGGCCCCTTCGCGGGACGCGCAGCCCGCTTGCCCCGCCCCGATCCGCATCCTAGTCTTTCCTTGGGGAGCCGCCGCAGGCGGCAGGGAGAGACATGGACGCAACCAGCCACATCGCGGCTGCCGATGACGCGCCGGCCCGGCACGGGCGGCCGCATGGCGTGGCGTTGCGGCTTCTGGCGCTTGGCGGCTCGGCCCTGGCCTGGCTTGCGATCTGCGCCGTCGTCGCCTCGGTGCTGGTCCTCAATGCCCGCGGCTCGGTCCGGGACGAGACCGGCTCGGCCTTCCGGCTGGCCAATGCCTTTGCCACGCTGCACCTGCCCACCGCCTTCGAGCGGCGCGACATGATGGAGCAGGCCGCCCGCATCGCCGCCGAAATCGAGGCGCAGCGGCACCTGTCCGCCGAGCTGCGCGACGCCTCGGGTCAGCCGGTCGCGCTGGCCCTGCCGCCGCGCCTGCCGCCCGGGCGGGTGCCGGAATGGTTCGCCGCGCTGATCCGCCCCGAGCCGCAGCGCGAGCTGATCGCCATCGCGCAATATCCCAATGTGCTGGGCGTGCTGGAGATCCGCAGCGATCCCCGCGACGAGATCGCCGAGGCCTGGGCCGATTTCCGGCTGATCCTGCCGCTGCTGGCCGCCATGGCGCTGGCGGCAATCGGCGTCACCATGGCCATCACGGCGCTGGTGCTGCGGCGGCTGGGGCTTCTTGGCGCGGCGCTGGACCGGATGCGGGCGGGCGATCTGGACCATCCCGCGCCGCAGACCGGGCTGGCGGAACTGGCGGCGCTGACCGATGGCGTGAACGCGCTGGCCGCACATCTGGCCGAGGAGCGGGCCGAGAACCGCCGCCTGCAAGGCCGGATGCTGACCCTGGCCGAGGCCGAGCGCGCCCGCATCGCCAGCGACCTGCATGACGGCATCGGCCCGCAGCTTTTCGCGCTGCAGGCGGCCGTGGGCCAGGCCGGCCGCGCCGCCGAAACCGCCCGCGATCCGGCCCTGTCCGAGGCGCTGGCCGCGGTCTCGCGCCACGCCCGGGCGATCCGGCAAAGCGCCCGCGCCGCCATCGACGACCTGCGCCTGGCCCCGGCCGAGGGCGCGAGCCTGGCCGAGATGCTGCAAGAGCTGCTGATCGAATTCGCCGAGATCGCGCCCGACACCGCCATGACGCTCGGCTGCCCGCCCGACCTGCCCGAGCCGGGCGAGGCCGGGCGGATCGCGCTTTACCGCTTCGTGCGCGAAAGCGTGCTGAATGCGCTGCGCCATGCCGCGCCGGCCAGGATCCGGGTCGAACTGGCGCGCGAGGACACGGGCATAACCGCGCAGGTCGCCGACGATGGCGGCCGCCCCCCGGCAGCAGAGCGCGCGGGGCTGGGCCAGACCGGGATGCGCGACCGCGCCGACGCTCTGGGCGGCCGCTACCGGCCGCCGCGGCGCGCGGGCGGCTGGACCCTGACCGAATGCCATCTGCCCTGCCCGACCGACCAAGGACCAGCCCGATGACCGCAACCGCCCTTGCCCCGCCCGACAAGCCCCTGCGCGTGCTGATCGTCGACGACCACCCGGTCGTCGCCGAGGGCTGGGAATGGATCACCCGCGGCCGTCTGGATTGCCAGGTGATCGCCGCGGCCACTCCCTCGCAGGGCTGGCGGGCCTGGCGGCGGCAGGCGCCGGACGTGATCGTCGTCGACCTGACCATGGGCGAAGCCAGGCTGGCCGGGCTGCGGCTGATCGAGCGTCTGCGCGCCGCGGGCGCGACCCAGCCGATCCTGGTCTTCACCATGCATCGCAGCCCGATCATCGCGCGGCGGGCGCTGCAGGCCGGCTGCAACGGCATCACCATGAAGGACTCGCCCTCGGAGGAGATCTGCGAGGCGCTGCGCGCGGTGGCGGACGGCGGTGATTACGTCCCGGCCGACCTGGCGCGCCGCATCGCCCTGCTGGAGCGGCCCGGCGCCACGCCGCCGCGCCCGCGCCTGACCCCGCGCGAGCTCGACATCCTGCGCGCCATCGCCGAGGGGCTCAGCTATCGCGAGATCGCCGAGCGGGCCAATATCAGCTACAAGACGGTGTCGAATGTCAGCCAGACCCTCAAGGACAAGCTGTCGGCGCAAAGCTTTGCCGACCTGGTCGTCAAGGCGATCCGTCACCTGGAGGAAACCCGCGACGGGATCTGAGCCATGCCACGTTCCTTGCCCCGCCATCCCGTCGCCCGCCCCCTGATCGGCACCCGCATCCGCGAGCGCCGCCTGTCGCTCGGCCGGCGCCAGACCGAGGTGGCGCGGCGGGCCGAGATCTCGGCCGCCTATCTGAACCTGATCGAGCATAACCGCCGCCCGGTCGGCGAGGAGCTGCTGTCGCGGCTGGCCGAGGCGCTGGAGATCGACGCGACCGAACTGGCCTCGGACCGCGAAGAGGCGCTGGTGGGCGCCCTGCGCGAGGCGGCGGCGCGCGCCGCCGACCAGCCCGGCGCCCCGGTCGAACTGGACCAGATCGCCGAATTCGCCGCCCGCTTTCCCGGCTGGGCCTCGGCGCTGGCCGGGGCGGCGCGCCGCGCCGATGCGCTGGAGCGCCGGCTGATCGCGCTGTCGGACCGCATGACTCGCGACCCCTATCTGCTGGCGACGCTGCACGAGGTGCAATCGGCGGTGACGGCGCTGCGCTCGACCGCCTCGATCCTGGCCGNGGCGGCGCGCCGCGCCGATGCGCTGGAGCGCCGGCTGATCGCGCTGTCGGACCGCATGACTCGCGACCCCTATCTGCTGGCGACGCTGCACGAGGTGCAATCGGCGGTGACGGCGCTGCGCTCGACCGCCTCGATCCTGGCCGAGACGCCCGAGATCGAGCCGGAATGGCGCGACCGCTTCCACGCCAACCTGGACAGCGACAGCCAGCGCCTGTCGCGCACCGCGCAGTCGCTGGTGGCCTATCTGGACAGTTTCGAGGACGAGGCGGTGCCGATGTCGCCGCAGGAGGAGGTCGAGGCCTGGATCGCCGCCGGCCAGCCCGAACCCGCGGATGCGGCGGAACTGGCCTCGGATGCAGCGCGGGCCATGGCGCAGGATCTCTTGGCGGCGCAGGCCCGCGACCGCGCCGCCCTACCCGACGCGGCGCTGGCGGCGGCTGTGGAAGAGGCGGGCGAGGCGGCGGGCGATCCGGCGCTGATCGCCGCGCGGCTGGGGCGGCCGCTGGAGCTGGTGCTGCGCCGGCTGGGCATGCTGCGTCCCGGCCCCTGGGCGCAGGCCGGGCTGGTGGTCTGCGACGGCTCGGGCGCGACGCTGTTCCGCCTGGCCGCGCCGGGTTTCGAGCTGCCGCGTCCGGGCGAGGGCTGCGCGCTCTGGCCACTGTTCGAGGCGCTGGCCCAGCCGCAATTGCCGGTGGCACGGCTGATCGAGACCACGAACGGCAACCGCTTCGCCGCCTGGGCGGTGGCCGAGCGGCTGCTGCCGATGGGTTTCGGCGGCCCCGCGCTCAGCCGGGCGCAGATGCTGCTCCACCCCGCCCCCAGCCGCGACGGCCGCCCGGCGCTGGCGGTGGGCCCGGCCTGCCGCATTTGCCCGCGCCCGGCCTGCGCCGCCCGGCACGAGCCCTCGATCCTGGGGCCGGTCTGATCCGGAGGCGGTCTGATCCGGAAGCGGTCTGATCCGAAAGCAGCCTGGTTTTGACAACGCCCGCGCCCGCCGCCATGATCGCCGCGAATCTCCAGGAGGGTCGCCCGTGACCGCAAGTGTCGATGTGCTGCTGATCGAAGACGAACCCAGCATCGCCGAGGCGGTCCGCTTCATCCTGTCGCGCGAGGGCTGGCAATGCGAGCAATGGCCCGAGGGCAGCGACGCGCTTCAGCGCATCCGCGCGCTGGCGCCGCGGCTGGTCATCCTCGACGTGATGCTGCCCGGCCGCAGCGGCGCCGAGGTGCTGGCCGACCTGCGCGCCGATCCCGAGCTGCAGGCGCTGCCGGTGCTGCTGCTCAGCGCGCGCGGCATGGCGAACCTGCCCCAGGGCGCCGACCGGACGCTGGCCAAGCCCTTTGCCAATGCCGATCTGCGCGCCATGGTGCGCGAGCTTCTGGACGCGGGCTAGGGTCGCGCATGCGCCGGCTGTTTCTGGGCCGCGACGCCTATCGCAAGCGCCGGCTGGGCGATGCGGCCCGCGTCCTGCCGGTGCTGTTCGCGGTGCTGGTGGTGTTGCCGCCGATCTGGCTGCCGCAATATTTCAGCTACGGCCGCGGCGCGGTCTGGCTGGCGGCAAGCTGGGCGCTGACCATCGCCGCGACCGCCGCGCTGCATCGCGCCATCGGGCGCGCAAAGCCGGAGGACGAGGATGACGCCTGAAACCCTGGGCGCCGCCTCGGTCGTCTATGTCGCGCTGATGTTCCTTCTGGCCCATGCCGCCGACCGCGCCGCAGCCGCCGGCCGCTGGCGCTGGATGGACCGGCCGGTGATCTATACTCTGTCGCTCTCGGTCTATTGCTCGGCCTGGACCTTCTACGGCGCCGTCGGCTACGCCACCCGCTCGGGGCTGGAGTTCCTGACCATCTATCTTGGCCCCGGCATCGTCTTCGCCGGCGCCTGGTGGGGCCTCAGACGCCTGGTGCGGGTGGCGCGGCTGCATCGCGTGACCTCGATCGCCGACCTGATCTCCAGCCGCTTCGGCAAATCCGCCGCGCTCGCCGCGCTGGTGACGCTGATCGGCGTGTTGGCCTCGACCCCCTATATCGCGCTGCAACTGCAATCGGTCTCGATGGCGCTTTCGGCCTTTGCCAGCAGCGGCCATCCCCTGCCCGGCAATATCGCGCTGTGGGTGGCGGTCGGGCTGGCCGCCTTCGCCATCCTGTTCGGCACCCGCAACCTGGCCGCGAACGAGCGCCACCACGGCGTCGTCATCGCCATCGCGGTCGAGGCGGTGATCAAGCTTGCCGCCTTTCTCGCCGTCGGCGCCTATGTGCTGTGGGGCATGGCCGACGGGCCGGCCGACGTGCTGGCGCGCATCGACCGCATGGCCGTCTCGGCCGGAGGCGAGGGCTGGCAGATCCGGCCCGAACGCTGGTTCACCCTGATCGCCCTGTCGGGCGCCGCGGTCATGGTGCTGCCGCGCATGTTCCACGTCCTGGTGGTCGAGGCCAATGACGAGAGCCGCCTGCGCCAGGCCGGCTGGGCCTTTCCCGCCTATCTGGCCGCCATGTCCTTCCTGGTGCTGCCCATCGCCGTAGTCGGCATGGACCTGCTGCCCAAGGGCTCGAATCCCGACCTTTACGTCCTGGCCCTGCCCCTGTCGCAGGGGCGCGACACGCTGGCGGCGCTGGTGTTCCTGGGCGGCTTTTCCTCGGCCATGTCGATGGTGGTGGTCAGCGCCATCGCGCTGTCGACGATGATGGCGAATCACTGGCTCGTGCCCTTGTGGCTGTGGCTGCGCCAGACCGCGCTGTCCGAGCCGGCCCAGGCACGCGAGGATCTGGGCACCTTGATGCTGAACGCGCGGCGGCTGGCCATCGTGGCGGTGATCGGCGCGGGCTGGCTTTACCACCGCACCACCGGCGGCACCACGGCGCTGGCCGCCATGGGCACGGTCGCCTTTTCCGGCATGGCGCAGGTGCTGCCCGCCATGGTCGCCGGGCTGGTCTGGCGCGGCGCGACCCGGCGCGGCGCCATCGCCGGCATCGTGGCCGGGGCGCTGATCTGGGGGCGGGCGATCTTCCTGCCGTCGCTGGGGCTGGCCGCGCCGCCGGCGTTTCCGGCCGGGATCGACGCCTTCGCCGGCGCGGTGCTGCTGGCGCTGGCGGTGAACCTGCTGCTTCTGGTGCTGATCTCGCTGGTGGATTTCCCCGAACCGACCGAGCGGTTGCAGGCGCTGTCCTTCGTCCATGCCATCGCCCCCGATGCCTCCGCCAGCGAAACCGCCCCGGCGATCCAGGCCGAGGCGCTGCTGACACTGGCCGGGCGGATCTGGGGCAACGACCACGCGCTCGAGGTGTTCCGCAAGGCCGCCGAGGGCCAGGGGAAATCCGGCTATCTGCCCGACCTGACGCCGCGCTTCCTGGCGGGTTTCGAGCGCCACCTGGCCGGCACGGTGGGCGCGGCAACCGCCTCGGCGCTGATGGCGCGGGTGGGCGGACGCGGCTCCGTTACCGTGGCCGAACTGATGGAGGTCGCGGGCGAGGCCAGCCGCGCGCGCGAGGACAACCGCCGGCTGGAACTGACCTCGGCCGAACTGGCCCGAACAGCCGCCATGCTGCGGGAAAGCAACGAGAAGCTGACCGTGCTTTCGGCGCAGAAGGACGCCTTCCTGGGCCAGATCAGCCATGAGTTGCGCACGCCCATGACCTCGATCCGCGCCTTTTCCGAGATCCTGATGGAGCCCGACCTGCCCGCCGCCGACCGCAGCCGCTTTGCCGGGATCATCCAGGACGAGGCCGGGCGCATGACCCGGCTGCTCGACGACCTGCTGGATCTTTCGGTGCTGGAATCGGGCCGGGCGCAACTGAAGCCCGGCATCGTCAACCTGCACGACCTGATCGAGCGCGCGCTGGCCGCGGGCGGCGCAAGCGCCGCGGGGCGCGATTTCGCCATCCGCCGCAACCCCGTGGCCGAGCATCTGCCGGTCATCACCGACCCCGACCGACTGTTGCAGGTGCTGATCAACGTGATCTCGAACGCGCGGAAATATTGCGACGCCAGCGAGCCGGCGATCCGCATCGACGCCCGCCGCAGCCCCCAGGGGGGAACCGAGATCGACATCCACGACAACGGTTCGGGCATCCGCCCCGAGAACCGCGCGCTGATCTTCGAGAAATTCGCCCGGCTGGACGACCCCTCGCGCGCCGGCGGCGCCGGGCTGGGGCTGGCGATCTGCAAGGAAATCATGGGCTTCCTTGGCGGCTCGATCAGCTATCTGCCGGGCCAAGGCGGCGCCTGCTTTCGCATCGCGCTGCCGCCCCGGCCGCCGCGCCCACATCGCGGGACGGAAAGTGCCGAAAATGCGACGGGTTAAACCTTTTCGCAACCGGTCCATGC
The DNA here is from genome assembly GCF_046335115.1 of Paracoccus sp. P2. Taxonomy (NCBI): domain Bacteria; kingdom Pseudomonadati; phylum Pseudomonadota; class Alphaproteobacteria; order Rhodobacterales; family Paracoccaceae; genus Paracoccus; species Paracoccus sp. P2. Next base: position 11,839 of record NZ_JBGOSN010000036.1, read on the forward strand.
CATCTTGCGCCAAAGCCAGCATCGATTCGGACCGCAATGGAAAGCGCAGCAAGGCAACAGTCGGACGACCCCGGACAGGCCGGGGCGGAACGGGACGGGTCCGCCGCCCCGGCGCCCGGCCAGGTCTTGCGCCGCCTGATCGCCGAACGCGACCGGGCCCGCGCGGCGGCCGGCCCTTCGGCCCGGCAGGTCGCGGAATTCCGGCTGGAACGTGCCGCCGCCACCGCCCTCGCCCGCGCGGCCGAGAAGCAATTGCACCTGCCGGTCTTCGTCGAAAAGGTGGAACGGTCGGGCATGGTGCTGGCCGAACTGCCCGAACTGCTGCCCGAGCGTGCCTTGCTGGCTGTGCTGGGGGGGCGGCGTGACGCGCTTGGCGTGGCCGCGCTTTGCCCCGGCCTTCTGGCCGCGCTGATCGAGATGCAGGCGATTGGGCGCGTCACCGCGCGCGCCGCGCCGCCGCGCAGGCCCACGCGGACGGATGCCGCGATCTCGGCCGATTTCGTGAACGCGCTGCTGGCCGAACTGGGCCGGGAATGCGCGTCGCAGCCGGGCTGCCCCGATTTCGGCGCCTTCCGCTATGCCACCTACCTGGACGATCCCCGCCCGCTGTCGCTGATGCTGGAGGATGGCGAAATGGCGCGGCTGGACTTTCGCTTCCGCCTGGGCAGCGGAGGGCAGCGCGACGGCCGGCTGATGATCGCCCTGCCCGTCGAGCCGGGAACGCTGGCCGATCCGCCGCTCGGCGCCGGAAACCCGGCGCGACTGCCCGCCCCATCCAAGGCCGCGCCCGCTCCGGCAACGCTGGCCGGGCCGATGCAGCAGGCGCCGGTGCGGCTGGCCGGCATTCTCTGTCGTCGCAAGCTGAGCCTGCATCAGCTGCGCAGCCTCACGCCCGGATCGCTGCTGCCCCTGCCCCAGAACGTGCTCGACGATGCCAGGGTGGAAACCGTGCACGGCCAGATTCTTGCGCGCGGACGGCTGGGCGAAAAGGACGGCTTCCATGCCATCCGCCTGCGCGGTACCGGCCAGGGCGTGGCGCCGGCGGCCCCTTTGCCTATGCAGGACGGCTGGCGGGCGGACAGCTTCGCCCCGCCGCCGGAGGGCGCAGCGCCCGCCGACCAGGCCGAATTGCCGCTGGCGGATCTTGACCATCCCGATGCCTTCCGCCTTGCCGAGCCGGTGCCGCCCCTGGTCAGCGCCGGATGAACCACCGCCGCGCCGCCCTGCCCGAATGCCGCAATCGCGCAACTTTTCCGCGAAATCCCGGCGCCGACAGGCCATCCGACCCAGGAAAGCCCGCCCAGGTCCAGATTCCCCTTGAAAAACCGCCCGTCTGGACGCATGTAGCTTGCGCCCGCCCAAGGCGCGGGTCATCCTACAGGAGAGAACATGGCCAAGGAAGAAATGCTCGAATTTCCCGGTGTCGTGAAGGAACTCCTGCCCAACGCGACATTCCGGGTCGAGCTAGAGAACGGCCATGAGATCATCGCGCATATGGCAGGAAAGATGCGCAAGAACCGCATCCGCGTCCTCGCCGGCGACAAGGTCCAGGTGGAAATGAACACCTATGACCTGACCAAGGGGCGGATCAATTACCGCTTCAAGTAAGCCCGCCGACCGTCCGGGAGCCTAGGATGACAGCGGTGCAAGATCTGCGGGATGCTGCCCAGTCCCCGCTGCAAAGCGCCGCCGCGCCGGCGCTGGTTCTCGGCTCGGCCAGTCCGCGCCGGCTGGAACTGCTGGCCCAGATCGGCATCGTGCCGGACAGGATCCTGCCGGCGGAAATCGACGAAGCCCCGCAGCGCGGCGAAAACCCCCGCGACTATGTGCGGCGCATGGCGCGCGAAAAGGCCGCGGCGCTTGCCGGTCACGCCGGAGACGCCGTTCTCTGCGCCGATACCGCCGTGGTGGCCGGGCGCAGGATCCTGGGAAAACCGGCCGATGCCGCCGAAGCGCGGCGCTTTCTGCAGCTGCTCTCGGGCCGCCGGCACCGGGTGCTGACCTCGGTCGCGCTGGCCCATGGCGGCCGGCTGCGCGAGCGGCTGGTGGAAACCGTCATCCGCTTCCGCCCCCTCACCGCCGCGCAGATCGACGCCTATCTCGCCACCGGCGAATGGCAGGGCAAGGCCGGCGCCTATGCCATCCAGGGCCATGCCTCGGCCTTTGCCATCTGGATGCAGGGTTCCTACAGCGGCGTCGTCGGCCTGCCGCTGGCCGAAACCGCGACGCTTCTGGCTGCCATCGGAATTCAAGGAAAAGCAATATGAAGGGACGCCAGATCGTCCTGGGACGGATTTTCGGCCGCGATGCGGCGGCGCTGATGCAGGACGGCAGGCTCGAGGATCTGATCGTCGATCCGTCCGGCGTCACCCCGCTTGCCCCCGGCGCGATCTGCCGCGCCAGGGTGGACCGGCTGATCAAAGGCCAGGGCGGCGTCTTCCTGCGCCTGCCCGAAGGCGCACGCGGCTTCCTGCGCGACCGCTCGGGCCTGCGCGAAGGCCAGTCCCTGCTGGTTCAGGTCAGCGGCTGCGCCGAGGACGGCAAGGCGGTTCCGGTCTCGGCGCGGCTGAATTTCCGCGGCCGGCACGTGATCGTGACGCCCGGAGCGCCCGGCGTGAACGTCTCGCGCCGGATTCGCGACGGCGCGCTGCGCGACGGGCTGGCCGGCCTGGGCCTGTCCGCCCTGGACGGCCGGGAAGATGCGCCCGGCATCGTCTTCCGCTCCGCCGCAGCCACGGCCGGAGACGACGAGATCGCGACCGAGCTTGGGCAGCTTCTGGAACTGGCGCAAGCCGTCGCGGCCGATTGCGAAGGGGCGCCCGAGCTGCTGCTCGACGCGCCCGAGCCTGCCGAACAGGCATGGCAGGATTGGGCCGACCCGCCGCCCGACGCCGTCGAGGACGCGCCCGATGCCTTCGAGGCGAGCGGGGCCGAGGCGGCGGCGCTGCAATTGCTGCGCCCGCGCCTGGAACTGGGCGGCGGCGCCTGGGCCGAGATCGAGGCGCTACGCGCGCTGGTCGCCATCGACGTCAATACCGGCGGCGACCATTCGCCGGCGGCTGGGCTCAAGGCAAACATCGCCCTGGCGCGCGACCTGTCGCGGCAATTGCGGCTGCGCGGTCTTGGCGGCCAGATCGTGGTGGATTTCGCGCCCATGCCCAAGCGCGACCGCGGCACGCTGGACCAGGTGCTGCGCGCCGCCTTCCGCCCCGACCCGGCCGAGACGGTGCTGATCGGCTGGACCGCGATGGGGCTTTACGAGATCAGCCGCAAGCGCGACCGCGTGCCGCTGTCGCGCCTCGCCCGGCCGGAGGACAAGGCATGAAATGCCCGATCTGCGGCAAGCCCGCCGCCGAGCGGTATCGCCCCTTCTGCTCGCGCCGCTGCGCGGATGTGGACCTGGCGCATTGGCTGCGCGGCGACTACCGCATTCCCGCCGAACCGGTTCCAGATAATGACGGGGAAGCGTGAAAAAGTTGTTTTTGGCTCTGGACAGCGGAGCGGCCCTGCCATAACAACGCGCCTGTCCGAAGCAAGACGCTCGGCGCCCGGATAGCTCAGTTGGTAGAGCAGCGGATTGAAAATCCGCGTGTCGGTGGTTCGAATCCGCCTCCGGGCACCATTCAACCCAATGAAAAGAGTTTTTTTTCCGGCCGGATTCCTGGAGCATCTTTGGCATCTCGCCTTCGTGGCACAGCGACGGCACGAATGCCTGCAGCGTGACACGAATTTTTGCACGGCGTGACAGCAAGATTTGCAGCAGACGGGTTTTGCTGAACATCCCCATTCAAGGCCATATTCAGGGCGGCGCTTTCGACCCGGCGGTGCGTCAACCCTCCTTCCCCCTCTCTCCCCGAAACTCGGTCACCAGCCCCCCATCAAGACGGTGACTGACCGACTTCGGATGCCATGTGCCTTTCAGTTCCGGCGCCGACCCTTCCAACTGGACCCTGGCGCCGCCCGGCAACGCTCGAACCCGGACATGGCGCAGGTGATTTTCATGGCCGCGCAGCCCGCACCTCGCAAGGCTGCTTCGGCGACGCGACATTCTGTCCGCAGAAACCGCGCATCAGGCATCAAACTGATAACGTTGAAAAAAGGCCGCGCCAACGGTGCTGGCCTTCCGAATCCCGCCGTTTCATGTAATGGATGCGGCCGCGGACCAGGCGTTTCATGCCGGTCTCGCAATAGTGCCGGATGGTCCAGCCCAGGCCGTTGAAGGCGACGATGCGGCGCCATTCCGCGTCCTCGACCTGATAGCCCTTCTCGTCGCGCACCGCCCGGCCTTCCGAACAGTGCGGGCGTGCAGTGACCGGCCCGAAGCGGGTGATGTCGGTTCCGGCGCGGGTGTTACCGGCGAGGATGACCATGTTCTGCATTGCAGGTCTTCATGGCTCGCAGGAGGAACCATTCCCCCGACGAGATCCGGCCGGGTCCATCGGGAGGCGCCTGCAGCCGGCGCCCTCCGGGCGGCAGCTTGCCCGCAAGGCCCGGAGTGGGGCGGACAGCCGCACGCCCCGCGCGGCAACACGGTCCGGAGCCTTGGGGTTGCTGGTGAAAGCCGAACGGCGTTAGGGGATCGGGCAGGCAGAGGGATTGGGCAGGCAGAGGGATTGGGGCGTCCGGCCGAAGGGGTCGACGAGCGAGACAAGGGCACATCGACCCGCCGATGACGCTGCTGGCCGGGCCAAACGCCAGCATGGCCAGCAGAAAGCCGGCATATCGCATGGCAAAGCCGAGCCTTTGCGACCGCCGGCCTCTGACCGCACCAAAGAGCGGGATGACGTGAGCCCCAGGCCAGGCTGGACGGGCAGAAACGCCGGACAGGGCAGCCGCAGGTGTCCGCCGGAATCCCCGTTCCGGCGGAATCCACCAGACGGATCGTTACGGCGTCGCAACCATACGGGCCTTGGAATCCGGCGCCGGAAACACGCTCTCGCAAGCGCAGCAGGCTCGTCAAAATCGACCCGGCCTCGGGCAGGTCGAGTTTCAGGCCGGCAACGATCGCGACCTCCAAGCCCCTGACGCCGGCCGCGCAGCCCTGCCGAGAGAAACGGCAGCGGGGGTCGGATCGGGTCCGGCCACCCGTCAGACCGCAGGCGCATCCCAGCTTTCCCGCGCCACCGCAGCGGCGAGTTCGCGGCGAAACCGGCCGACGGCGTATTCCGCAAAGCTGGAGAGCTGGCGATCCTTTTTCGTCACCACCCAGGCGGTGATACCGCCGGGCTCGGCCAATGGCCGGCGCACCACGCCGGGCATATAGACCTCGGCCACCGAAAATTCGTCGATCACCGCCACCCCCAGCCCGTGGCGCACCAGGCTGACCACCGTCTGCGCGAAGCGGCCGCGCATGGAATAGCGCGGCTCGATCCCCGCCTCTCGGAAGGGCTGGGCCAGGATCTCGCCATAGGGATCGGCCGGATCGACGCTGACAAAGGGCTCGCGCGCCAGGTCGTGGACCGAGATCGCCCGCTGCTCGGCCAGCCGGTGCCCCTCGGGGACGATGGCGACCAGCCGGCCATGCGCCAGCGGCGCGCTCGACAGCGCCGAATTGTCGATGGCCGAGCTCATCAGCACGAATTCGCCGCGCTCCAGCAGCAGATAGTCCGAGGTTTCCTCGATCTTCAGGATGTTCAGGTCGATGAACAGGTCGGGAAAGCGCGTGCGGATGCCGCGGATCGCCCGCGCCGCGATGAATTGCGCGATCGAGGGGGCCGAGGCGAAGGACAGCCGCACATCCTCGCCCTTGCGCAATGATGCGACGGCGGCGTTCAGATTCTCCATCTGGCGATGGACCTGATGCACCATCTCGAAGATCGCCGCCGCCTCGGTCGAGGGCACGAACAGCCCCGCCTTGCGCTCGAACAGGCGGATGTCCAGCGATTCCTCGGTATGCTTGACCAGCCGGGAAATGCCGGGGGCCGAGACGTTCAACAGTTTCGCGGCGCCCTGGATGGTGCCGGCCATCATCACGGCGCGGATCACCTCGACCTGGCGGAGAGTCAGTTCCTTCATGCGCCGATCCTAGCCGGGAACGCTGCGGATTTCTCGCGGAAATTCGCCGCGCCGATGCGGTTCAGGCCCGGCCCGCCGCACGCAGGATCGCCATGGTCGCGGCATGGGCCATGGCGGCGCGGCCAAGCGCATCGACCTTGGCGGCCAGGGCGCGATGCGGCACCTCGACGCTGACGGTGACGCCCTCGGGGATCGCCCGCGCCAGGCCGATCAGGTCGATGCCGCCCTGCCCCGGAAACAGCCGCTCGCCCCGCGCCACCCGGATCAGGCCCTCGTCGCTGGGGTCATAGGGCACGGCGCCGTCGCAGAGCTGCACATAGTTCACCCGATGGCGCGGCAGCGCCGCGATCTGCGCCAGCGTGGTGGCCGAGCGGTCGTAATGCAGCGCATCGACCAGCACGCCGCCGTTCGGCCGGCCGGCATCCTCGACGATGCGCAGCGCCGCGGTCAGGTCGGGCACGGCGGTCCAGGGCATGAATTCCAGGTCCGCCGTCAGCCCGTGCGGTGCGGCCAGCGCGCAGAAGCGCGCGAAACTGTCGGTCAGCCGGCCAAGGTCCGCATCGTCGCCGGCGACGAGGACATGTTTCGCCCCCAGCGCCTCGCAACGGGCACAGAAGCGGGCGAAAACATCCCAGTCGTTTTCCGGCTTCAGACGGACGATCTCGACATCGCCGACCCGGATGCCGGTATCGTGCAGCGCCGCGCGCACCTCGGCCAGCAGCCGGTCGTCGGTCAGCAGCGGATAATCCGGCTCGGCCCCCGGCGCGGCGGGCAGGATGCGCAGCCCGACCATCTGGTATCCGGTGGCGGCGGCGATGCGGACGGCCTCGACCGGGCCGGCTTCGAATGTGGTCAGGAAGGCCAGCGATAGCGGATGCGTCATCACAGCCTCACTTGAGCGGAGAGAAGCCGAGCGGCAGCGCGATCTGGCTGGTCATGTCGGGCGACAGCCAGTCCGGCCCGCCCTTGGGCGGCCATTTGCCGTCCGCGACCGATTTCGCCCGCGCCTCGCTGCGCGCGGCCAGGCTTTCATAGGGCCAGATCTGGGTCAGGCGCGGTTCGCCGTCCAGCCCGTACATGGCGACGGTCAGCTTCGAATAGGCCTCGCGCTCCGGCACCGCCGCGCGCCATTTCTCCATGGTGGGCAGGATGCCGTTCACCCTGGTCCTGTAGGTGCGGAACTCGTAGACCGGGCCGAAGCTGCCGGGCTGGACCGGCGGCAGGAAATCCAGCGCGCGATAGCTTTCCATCGACAGCCGCACCAGCTCATCGGCGCAGCCGAAGGGGTTGTCCGAGCGCAGGGCGCGCTCGCGCTCCTCATAAAGCTGCGCGAGGCTCTCGAAGGCGCGCAGCACAAAGACCCGGTTCAGCGTGCCGATATCGGTGCCCCAGGCGCCGCACAGCCGGCCCTGCCCTTGCGCCGCCCAGGCCTCGATGCCCGGCGCGGCCTTGCCGGCGCCGAAGATCACCGTGTCGAGGGTGGCGAGTTCGTAATAGCTCATGGCGTTTCCTCCTGTGAAAGCCCGGTCACGGGCAGGCCGGCCAGAACGCGGCCGGCGATATAGCCGAATGTCATGCCGGGCCCCAGCGTGATGCCGCCCGACGGGTAATGCCCGCCCATGACCGAGGCCATGTCGTTGCCCACGGCGTAAAGGCCGGGGATCGGTAGGCCGTCCCGGTCCAGCACCCGCGCCGCCGCATCGGTCCTGACCCCGGCAAAGGTGCCGAGCGAGCCGGGCACGATCCTGACCGCGTAGAACGGCCCCCGCAGCAGCGGCCCCAGCGAAGGGTTCGGCCCATGCTCCGCATCGCCCTGCACGCGGTTGTAGAGGCTTTCGCCGCGCTGGAAGTCGGGATCCTCGCCGCGTTCGGCATGGGCATTGAAGCGGGCCACGGTCTCGGCCAGCGCCACGCCGGGAATGGCGCAGGCGCGGGCCAGTTCCTCCAGCGTGCGGCCGCGCTTCAGATAGCCGCTGCGGATCGCCGGCCCCAGCGGGAATGGGAAGGGCTTGGACCAGCCCAGCCCCCAGCGGCGCTGCGCCTTGTGGTCGGCGATCAGCCAGCAATGCGGCGGCTCGCCCGGCGGCGTGGCGGCGATCAGCGCCCGCATGAAATCGTGATAGCTGTCGGCCTCGCTGACGAAGCGCCGGCCCTGCGGGGTCACGGCGATGATGCCGGGCTTGGCGCGTTCGACCAGATGCGGGAAATGCGCGGGCGGTCCGTCACGGCGCGGCACCAGCGACACCGGCGCCAGCGCGACGTTCGAGGCCAGCTCGCCATCGACGGCAGCCCCCGCGCCCTCGGCCAGCCGCAGCCCGTCGCCGGTATTGGCCCGTGGCGCGGCCGAGAAATGCCCCGCCCCGCCGCCCGCCTGCGGCGCCAGCGCGTCGAGCCGCGCCGGATCATGCGGGAAGCCGCCGGTGGCCAGCACCACGCCGCGCACCGCCTCGACCAGCAATGCGCCCCGCGGCGTCGAAAGCCGCGCGCCCGTGACACGGCCGCCCTGCCGCTGCAACGCCAGCACCGGCGCGCTGTCGAGCAGCGTGACCCCTTTGTCCAGCGCCGAACGCAGCAGCCGCGCCACCAGCGCATTGCCGTTGACCAACTGCATGCCGCGCCGGTGCAGCGCCAGGTCGCGCAGATGCCGGGCGATCCGCCCCGTCGCGTAAAGCGCCGAGCGCGGGCTGCGGCTGGCGCGGAAGAAATGCCGCATGTCGGCGCCGCTGGCGATGCCCATGCCCCAAAGGCTCGCCACGTCCAGCGGCGGGCGCAGCTTGCCGATCCAGTCGCCCAGCTCGCGCCCGTCATAGGGCATGGCCGTGACCGAACGCCCGCCTTTCGCGGCGCCCGGAGTCTCGTGGAAATCCGGGACCGCATTGCCGTCCATCCAGCGCATCGCGGTATGGTCCTGAAAGAAGGCCACCATCTCGGGGCCGTTTTCCAGGAACACCTCCAGCCGCGGGTCGCTGGCGCGATTGCCCAGTTCGCTGCGCAGGTATTCACGGGGCGCTTCCGGCGGCTCGTCGATGCCGGCGGCACGGGCCAAGGGATTGCGCGGGATCCACAACCAGCCCCCGGACCAGGCCGAGGTGCCGCCGAAAACCGGCGCCTTCTCGGCCAGCACCACGCGCAGGCCGAAATGCGCCGCCGTGACTGCAGCCGCCAGGCCCGAGGCCCCCGAGCCAATGACCAGCACATCGCAGGCCAGCCTGCGTTCGGATGAAGCTTCCATTCTCTCCTGCCCGTCAGGGGCGTGAGCCGGGAAAAAGCCTATGCGCTTTTCCGCCCGTCCTCGGCATCGGCGTCGATCGCCCTGACATTTGCCTGAAAATACTTGGTTCCCGCGGCGGCGGCGCCCAGCTCCCCGGCCGCGGCCTGAAGGCGCGGCGCCAGTTCCGCCATCCGCTCGGGCGTCATGCGCACCGCCGGACCGGCGATGGACAGGCAGCCCAGCACCGGCCCGTCGCCGTGATAGCGCACCGGCACCGCCATGGCCGCCATGCCGGCGATATAGCTGTCCACCGCCGTGGCATAGCCGCGCGCCCGCGCCTCGGCCAGCTGCTGCAGCAGCAGGGTGATGCTGGTCGGCGCGTTCGGCCCCATGCCCTCGGCCTGGCGCAGCAGGCCCTGCGCGCCGACGCACGCCAGCGCCTCGTCGTCGCTCATGCTGGCGAGCCAGGCCTTGCCTCCGGCCGAACTGGCAAGGTGCACGACCACGCCCTGCTCCTGCCCCGGATCGTAGCGCAAGCCGCGCGTCGCGCCCTGTGCCACCGCCACCCAGATCAGCCGCTCGCCGTCGATCACCGACAGCCGGATCAGCTCGCCGCTGTCGGCGGCCAGCTGGTCCAGCACCGGCTGGGCGACATCGGTGATGCCGGCGCGCCCCATGAAGCCCAGGCCCAGGGCCGGCAGCTTGATGGTCAGCGCGTAGTCGCCGCCCGCCTGCAGCTGCCGGACATAGCCCAGCCGCGCCAGTTCCTGCAGGGTACGGTGCACGCCGCTGGCCGGCTGTTCGGTCACCGCCGCGATGGTGGTGACCGGCAGGCCCATCGGGTGATCGACCAGAAGTTCGACGATGGCGAGGGCTTTTTCCAGAACGCTGCTCATGATCCTCTTCCGCTGTTGAAGGCGGTTTCAGGTTCGCGATTCAGCGCCGAAAGGTCAACCGCGACACGTTGCCCCGTCTCGGCCGCCGCGCGAATGGCGTCCAGCACGATCAGGTTGGCGGTGGCGTCGCGGGCCGAGACGCGCGGCGTCCCGCCATGGCGCACCAGATCGGCGAAATGCACCAGCTGCGCCTGATAGGGATCGCCGTGGCTGACGGGCAGCGGCCGGGGTTGCAGTTCCTGCGTCCAGTCCGGCGCGCCGGGCGGCTGCCACAGCAGCAGGTCGGGCAGCGACAGCCCCGCCCGGCTGCCGGCATAGTGATGCGCCGGGACGCGATGCGCCGGAAACCGCGCCATGTTCTCGCCCGCCGTCAGATCCCAGGCCCAAGGCCCGACCGCCGCGTCCGAGATGCACAGCGTCGCCAGCCCGCCCTCCGCAAAGCGCAGGCAGACCGCCGCCGTGTCCTCGACCGGGAAGCCGCGGCGGGCATGGCTGGCGATGGCCTGCACCTCGGCGATCTCGCCGAAGAAATGCCGCAGCAGGTCGATCTCGTGCACCAGGTTGATCAGCAGCGGCCCGCCCGCGCCCTTGCTGCGCCGCCAGGGCGCCTGGAAATAATCGTCGGGCTTGGCCAGCGAGCAAGTCACGGTCGCCATGACCAGATCACCCAGCAGGCCGCCGCGGATCGCCCCATGCGCGGCGCGGATGATCGGATTGTGCCGGCGGTGATGGCCGACCAGCAGCGGCACGCCGGTCTCATCCGCCACCGCGATCAGCTGCCGCGCCGAATCGAGGCTTTCGGCCACCGGCTTTTCCAGCAGCACCGGGATGCCGGCGCGCAGCAACGCGGCCGAGACCGGCAGATGCGTCTCATTCGGCGTCGCCACGATGGCGGCCTGCGCCAGCCCCGAATCGATCAGCGCCGCCACGTCCGGCAGGCAGGGCACGCCCAGCGATTCGGCCAGCGCCCGGCCCGAGGGGGCGGGATCGACCAGCGCCGCCAGCCGCAGCCCCGACATGCGCGTCAGCGTATCGATATGGGTGCGCCCGATGACACCTGCGCCGATGACGACAACCCCGATCCGATCCATGGACACCCTCCTTCCGGCCTTCCCGGGCATCAAGTCAGAAATAAAATCGGAAGTCAATTTTAATATTGAATGATATTCCATTTTCTGCGATCTTCCGCTTCGAACCGGATGAGGTGCCGGAATCGCCCCCGCGGCGCAGAGGCGCGAAAATCCAATGTTCCGCCCCTATCGTCCATTTCCTGACGGCGGGGCGCGTGATTGTTTCAAGACGCGGCCAGCCCCGGGGGCGCTGTCCGCAACAGGGAAAGAGGAACCAGCATGGCCCAACCGCTGCGCATCGACGGAGAGACGGCATTCTTCCCGATCATCGGCCATCCGATCGGGCAGGTGAAATCGCCGGCATCGCTCAGCCAGATCATGGCGGATCGCGGCCATAACGGCATGGTGGTGCCGATCCACGTCCTGCCCGAGGATCTGCCCGGCTGGCTGGCGCAGGCCGCGGCGGTCCAGAACTGTCCGGGTATCGTGGTGACGGTGCCGCACAAGGCACCCTGCCTGGCCTTCTGCAGCCGCGTCACCGCGCGGGCGCAGGCCGCGGGCGCGGTGAACATCATGCTGCGCCGGGACGGGGGCTGGGTCGGCGACGCGACCGACGGGCAGGGCTACATGGACGGCATCGCCGCGCAGGGCTTCGACGTCGCCGGCAAGCCGGCGCTGCTGGTCGGGACCGGCGGCGCCGGCTCGGCCATCGCCTACGAGATCCTGGCGCGCGGCGCCTCGGAACTGGCGCTGCACGACATCGATGCGGCGCGGCGCGACGCGCTGATCGCGCGGCTGGACGCCGCCTTTCCCGGCCGGGTCCGCATCGGCGGCACCGATCCGCGCGGCTTTGCGCTGGTGGCGAACGCGACGCCGCTGGGCATGCGCGAAGGCGATCCGCTGCCGGTCGAGGCCGGGCTGCTGACCGCCGAGCAATTCGTCGCCGACGTGGTCACCCGACCGGCCATCCCGCCGCTGATCGCCGCCGCCCGCGCCACAGGCTGCGGCACGATGCCGGGCTCGGGCATGTTCGAGGCGCAGGCGGTGCTACTGGCCGAACTGCTGATGGGGGTCCGGCAGATCGCGCTGGACTGAGCGGCGCAAGGGCGCTGCATAACCGCCCGATTATGTATCTTTGCGCGTTTTGCAATGTTCGCGTGGAACGCGACATGGCAGATTATGGAGAGGAAGAGGAGATCCCATGAAAAACAGGATCCGAACCAGGGAGGAAAGAAACGCAATGATCAGGACACTGACCGCAACCGCCGCCGCGCTGGCGCTGACCACCGTGCCGGCGCTGGCCGAGCTGAAGATCGGCTCGATCGTCGAGCTTTCCGGCCCCGGCGCCGCCGCCGGCACCAATTTCCGCGACGGCGTGCGGATGGGCTTCGAGGAGATCAACGCCGACGGCGGCGTGCTGGGCGAACCGGTCGCCATCACCGAATATGACAGCCAGACCGACCCGCAGGTCAGCCGCGCCATGGTGCAGAAGGCCATCGACGACGGGGTGGTGGCGATCACCGGCACGGTGTTCTCGTCCTCGACGGTGGTGAACATGCTGGTGGCGAAACAGGCCGGCATCCCGCAATTCACCGGCTCCGAGGCGCCCTCGATCACCGGGATGGGCAACCCCTACATCTTCCGCACCGCCTTCGGCTCGCAGAAGGGCGTGCCCAAGATGGCCAAATACATGGCCGAGGAAATGGGGGTGAAGAAGGTCGCCGTGGTCTGGGCCAACACCGAATTCGGCAAGGGCGGGCACGAATCCTTCCTGAAGGAGGCCGAGGCCCATGGCTTCGAGATCGTCGCCGACCTGCCCACCGAACAGGCGCAGACCGATTTCTCGGCCGATGTGGTCAAGCTGAAGGGCATCCAGGCCGACGCCGCCTTCGTCTACCTGACCGAGGAGGAAAGCGCCCGCTTCCTGCGCGAGGCCCGCAAGCAGGGCGTGACCCTGCCGCTGGTGGGCGAGACGACGCTGATCGGCCACAAGGTCATCGAGCTGGCCGGCGACGCCGCCAACGGCGCCATGGGCCATGTCGGCCTGACCCCCGACGCCAATATCCCGGCGATGACCGAGATGGTCGAGAAGTTCAAGGCCAAGTTCAACTACACGCCCGACCACAACGCCATCAAGGGCTACACGGCCGCCTATACCCTCAAATGCGTGGCCGAGATGGTGGGCGAGGCGGACAGCCAGGCCATCGCCGACAAGATGCACGGCCTGACGCTGACGGTGGCCGAATGCCCCGGCGTGCTGATGGACGTCAGCTGGGACGAGACCGGCGAAATGTCGCGCGAAAGCTTCTTCGTCGAGGTCCAGGACGGCAAGCAGGTGGTCAAGGCCATCCTGCCGCCGAACTGACCGGCCCGCACAGCGCGCGAGGCAGGCTGGCACCGGCATTCCGCCGGCCTGCCCCCGTATCCGTCAACCTGACGTGAGGCTCTCATGGCCGAGTTAATCCAGATCCTGATCTCCGGCCTTGCCGCCGGTTCCATCTACGCCCTTGCCGCGGTGGGCTTCACCCTGCTGTGGCAGGCATCGCAGACCATCAACTTCGCGCAGGGCGAATTCGTCATGCTGCCGGCCTTCTTCGTGCTGGTCGGCATGGGGCTGGGGCTGCCGATGTGGCCCGCCATCGGCTTTGCGCTGCTGCTGTCGCTCTTGATCCTGGGCGTCGCCTTCAAGAAGCTGGTGGTCGAGCCGATGCTGCCGCATGGCACCTTGCCGCTGGTCATCGCCACCATCGCGCTTGGCCTGCTGATGAAGGAAAGCGTCAAGGAATTCTACGGCGCCACCGCCCAGCCCTTCCCGGCGATCTTTCCGCAGAAGGTCTATCACTTCGCCGGCGCCAGCGTCTCGGCGCAGGATATCGGCAACCTGATCGTCTCGATGCTGGCCATCGGCGGCTTGCAGTTGTTCTTGAACCGCACCCGCACCGGGCGCTGCATGCAGGCCAGCGCCCAGAACCCGGCCGTGGCCGAGATCCTCGGCGTCGATGTGAAGCGGATGGTGATGTATACCTTCCTGATCAACGCGGCGCTGGCGACCATCGCCTCGGTGCTGATCTCGCCGATCTACCTGGCCAAGTTCTCGAATGGCGAGACGCTGGGCCTGGTGGCCTTCATCGCCGCCATCGTCGGCGGCTTCAACCAGATCCGCGGCGCGCTGGTCGGCGGGCTGCTGATCGGCGTGATCGACAATCTCTCGGCGGTCTATGTCTCGGCCGAATACCGCTCGGCCATGCCGCTGATCCTGCTCATCGCCATCATCCTGCTGCGCCCGCAGGGGCTGCTCGGCACCAAGGAGGGACGCGCCGTATGACCCGCACCCGCATCATCCTGATCGTCCTGGGCATCGCGGCGCTGGTCGCCGCGCCCATCGGCCAGGGCAATTACATCATCTATACGCTGACCTCGTGGCTGCTGTTCTCGATCTCGGCCATGGGGCTGAACCTGACGCTGGGCTATGCCGGGCAGGTCAGCCTGGCGCAGGCGGGCTTCATGGGCATCGGCGCCTATGTCACCGCGCTCTTGACGCTGGCGGGCGTGCCCTGGATCGCGGGGGCGCTGATCTCGATCTCCTCCTGCTTCGCGGTCGGGCTGCTGCTCGGCTGGCCGGCGCTGAGGGTGCAGCACCATTTCCTGGCCTTCGTGACGCTGGCGTTCAACACGCTGCTGTTCCTGGTGCTGCGCAACGAGGAAGAGATCACCGGCGGTTCCTTCGGGCTGGTCGGCATGCCGCGCCCCTCGGTTTTCGGCATCGCGACCGACAGCAACCTGAATTTCTACTATTTCGCGCTGGCCTGCTTCCTGGTCTCGGCCTTCGTGATGTGGTGGATCCTGCGCTCGCCCTGGGGCCGGGCCTTCAAGGCGCTGCGCGAGAACCCGATCCGCGCCGAAAGCCTGGGGCTGAAGATCCGCCGCCAGACGCTTCTGGCCTTCGCCATCGGCTCGGCCTTCGGGGGACTGGCCGGGGCGCTGCAATCGCCGCTGGTGCAGTTCATCGAGCCGGGCAGCTTCGCGCTGATCCATTCGCTGAAGCTGCTTCTGATGGTGGTGGTGGGCGGCGCCGGCTTCTTCTTCGGCCCGATGCTGGGCGCGGCGGTGGTGATCCTGCTGCCGGAACTCTTGCGCTTTACCGAGGGCTATTACCTCATCATCTATTCAGCTCTGGTGATCGTGCTGATGGTGTTCTCGCCCCAGGGCCTGATCGGGCTGGGGCAGAAAATCTGGAACCAGTTCCGGCCCCGGCACGAGACGCGCCGCGACATGAAGAAGGGATTCCAGCTATGACGGCCTCCGTGCTTTCCGTCCGCAACATCTCGAAGCAGTTCGGCGGCATCCGCGCCGTGAACGATGTCAGCTTCGACGTCCAGAAGGGCGAGATCCTGGGCCTGATCGGGCCAAACGGCTCGGGCAAGTCGACGCTGTTCAACTGCATCCTGGGCCAGCTGCGCCCCAGCGCCGGCCATTGCCAGATCAACGGCCAGTCCACGGACGGCGTGCGGCCGGCCGACCTGTCGCTGATGGGGGTCGGCCGCACCTTCCAGCAGCTGTCGGTCTTTCCGCGCATGACGGTGCTCGACAACGTCATCCTGGCCGGACAGGAGCACGAGGGCTCGATGCTGAGCCGGCTTTTCGGCAAGTCCGACGCCGGCCTGACCGACAAGGCCGAGCAGCTGATCGAGTTCTTCAACCTGACCCCCTATCGCGACACCGAGGCGGGCTCGCTCTCCTACGGCCAGCAGAAGCTGGTCGATGCCGCGATGGCCTTCATGGCCGGGCCCGGCATCGTGCTGCTGGACGAGCCGGCGGGCGGGGTGAACCTGACCATGCTGGCGCATCTGAAAGAGCGGCTGATGACCTATAACCGCGAGCACGGCACCACCTTCGTGGTGATCGAGCACAACATGGAATTCGTCATGTCGCTTTGCACCCGCATCATCGTGCTGGCGCAGGGCGAGATCATCGCCGAAGGCTCGCCCGAGGAGATCCGGGCGAACCAGATGGTCATCGACGCCTATCTGGGGGGCTGACATGCTGGAACTCAAGGACGTCACCGGCGGCTATGGCCGCATCACCATCCTGAACGGCACCTCGTTCAGCATTCCCAAGGCCTCGATCACCACGGTGATCGGGCCGAACGGCGCCGGGAAATCCACGGTGTTCAAGGCGATCTTCGGGCTACTGAACATCCATTCCGGCCAGATCCTGCTGGAGGGCGAGGACGTGACCCGCAAGCGCCCGGCCGAGATGATCGCCCGCGGCGTCACCTATGTGCCGCAGGGCCGCAACGTGGTGCCGCAGCTGTCGGTGTTCCACAATCTCGAGCTGGGCGGCATCACCGCCCGCGACCAGTCCCGGGTCCGGCAACGGATGGAGCAGGTCATGGACCAGTTTCCCATGCTGCGCGAGCGCCGCGACCAGAAGGCCATCGAGCTGTCGGGCGGCCAGCAGAAGCAGCTGGAGATCGCCCGCGCCCTGCTTCTGGACCCCAAGCTGATCCTGATCGACGAGCCCTCGATCGGGCTGTCGCCCAACCTGGTGCAGGAGGTGTTCCAGACCCTGATCCGGCTGCGCGACCAGGGGGTGACGGTGCTGATGGTGGAACAGAACGCCAAGGCGGCGCTGGCCATGTCGGATTACGGGCTGGTGCTGGAACTGGGTCAGACCCGGATGTTCGACAGGGCCGACGCGCTGCTTCGGGATCCGCGCGTCGGCCAGCTGTTCCTGGGCGGCCATATCGAGGACGCGGCCTAGGCGCCGCCCCGTCAGATGCTGCGCTCGCGGCGCAGCGTCTGGCAGGACCAGCGGGCGATGCGCCAGTCGGGATGCGTCTCGACCCATTGCGCCAGCGCAGGCTGCGCGCCATGCATGCAGACCAGGGGCGTGACCTCGGTATAGATCAGGCTGTGTTCCCGGCAATCGGCCGGGGCGCCGCCCATGCAGGCGATGAAGACCAGTTCGATCATGGCAAGCCCCCGTCGAATCGGAGATGGCTCATGCCCGATTGTCGCGCCTTTCCGGGCCCAGGGCCACCGGAGGGGGCCGGAAATCCGGCTTGGGGCAAGGCGCCTGCCCGTTCCTTGTGCAGCCCGTGCGCAAACCGGCGGGGCCGCGCTCAATCGGGGCGGCTCGCCTCGCCGAAATCGCCGAAGGCGGTCCAGCCGCCATCAACCGGCAGCACCGCCCCGGTGATGCCCGAGGCCGCGTCCGAGGCCAGGAAGGCCACCGCCGCCGCCACCTCGCGCGCCTCGATCAGCCGGCCCAGCGGCGTGCGGCGGCGGATGGCCGGCAGGTCGATCCGGCCCGCCTCGGCCAGCGTCCGGACCAGCGCGGTCTCGACGAAGGCCGGGGCCACGGCATTCACGCGCAGCCCCTGCCCCGCCCATTCGCAGGCCATGGCCCTGGTCATCGCCACGATGCCGGCCTTGGCCGCGCCATAGGCATTGCGCCGCGGCAGGCCGGTCAGCCCGGCGATCGAGGACAGGTTCACCACCGCCCCGCGCCCGCGCGCCAGCATGCCGCGCGCCACCTGCCGCGTCATCAGGAAGGTTCCCGACAGATGCACGTCCAGCACCCGGCGAAAGGCGGTCAGATCCTGGTCCAGCGTCGGCAGGTGGCTGTCGCCGATGCCGGCATTGTTCACCAGGATGCCGAAAGGCGCGACGGCCGCCGCCGCTCGCGCCTGAACCTCGTCGGTGACGTCGCAGCGGATGCCGCGATGCCCCGCGCCCAGTTCCGCCGCCCGCAGCGCCGCCTTGTCGCCGTCGAGATCGGCAATCGTGACCCGGCAGCCCTGCGCCGCAAGCGCCTGCGCGATGGCCCAGCCGATGCCCTCGGCCCCGCCGGTGACCAGCGCCTCGCTAGGCATAGCCCGGCCTCGGCACCAGCCCCATCAGGCTTTGCGACAAGCCGCCATCGACGACGATGTCCTGCCCGGTGACATAGGCCGCCCGGTCCGAGGCGAGATACAGCACCGCATCCGCCATGTCCTGCGGCGAGGCGATGCGGCGCAGCGGCACCATGGCCTCGCGCCGGGCCTTGACCTCGGGATCGGCATAGAAGGCGGCGGACATCGGCGTCAGCACCAGCCCGGGGCTGACGCAGTTCGAGCGCAGGCCGCGCGGCCCCCATTCGGCGGCCAGTTGCCGCGACAGCATCGCCACCGCCGCCTTCGAGGCGGAATAGGCGCCGCTGGCCGGCTGCGGCTGGCTGGCGGCGATGCTGGCGACATGGACCAGTGCGCCGCGCCCGCGCCCTAACATGCCGCGCCCGAAAGCCTGCGCCGCGGTCAGGTAGCCGGTCAGGTTCACCGCCAGCATGGCCGACCAATCCTCGGGACTGACGCTCTCCAGCGCGCCGGGGCGCAGGATGGCGGCGCTGTTGACCAGCACGTCGGCGCCGCCCTCGGCCTCGACCCGCCCGGCGGCGGCCGCGACGCTGCCCGGATCGGCCAGATCGCAGGCCAGCGCCAAGGCGCCGCCGCCCAACTGCTCGGCCAGCGGCCCGGATCGGTCAAGGTCGCGGTCCAGCAGGATTGCCCGCGCCCCCTCGGCGGCAAAGCTCCGCGCCAGCGCCTGCCCGATACCGCCGCCGGCACCGGTGATGACGACGGTCCTGCCTTCCAGTCCAAGCCAGCTCATGCTGCATCCTCCGTTGCGGCCGCGCGCCCGGCCAGATGGCGGCCGGTGATCCAGCCGAAGGTCATGGCCGGGCCCAGCGTGATGCCCGCGCCCGGATAGTTCCCGCCCATGATGCTGGCGCGGTCGTTGCCCACGGCATAGAGCCCCGCGATCGCCGCGCCCTGCCGGTCCAGCACCGCGCCCTCGACCGTGGTCCTGAGCCCGTCGAAAGTGCCCAGATCCCCCATTTCCATGCGCACGGCGTAGAACGGGCCGCGCTCGACCGGCGCCACGCAGGGGTTCGGCTTGTGCTCCGGATCGGCGAGATAGCGGTTGAAGCTGGTCTCGCCGCGGCGGAACTGCTCGTCCCGCCCCTCGCGCGCGCCGCGGTTATAGGCCGCGACCGTCGCCTCCAGCCCTGCCGGGTCGATGCCGCAGGCCCGCGCCAGACCGGCCAGCGTCCGGCCGCGCTTCAGATAGCCGCTGCGGGTCCAGAGCCATAGCGGCATCGGCGCCGGCTTGGCATGGCCAAGGCCGTATTTGCGGATCGCGCGATGGTCGCAGATCAGCCAGGCCGTGCCGTCGCCTGCGGCCATGGCCGCGCCGACATCGTGATAGCTGTCGCTTTCGTTGACAAAGCGCCGCCCGTCGGACCGCACCGCGATCATGCCGGGCTTGTAGCGGTCCAGAAGATGCGGAAACACGCCCTTGCCCGGCACCAGGCTGACCGGCATCCAGGCAGCGGGCTGCGGGTATTCGGCCTCGAAGGCGCCGCCGACCGCCTCGCCCAGCCGGATGCCGTCGCCGGTATTGCCCGGGGGCACCGGCGAGTGATGCGCGCCCCCCGCCTTCAGATGGGCATAGATCCCGGCGCGGCGGGCCAGGTCCTGCGCATAGCCGCCGCAGGCCAGCACCACGCCGCGTGCGGCCATGATGCTGCGCGGCTGCGCGCCGCCGACCTGCGCACCGGTAACGCGGCCGCCCTGCTTCAGCAGATGCAGCGCCGGGGTCTCGGTCAGGATCGGGATGCCGAGGTCGAAGCAGGTCTTGGCCAGCCGCGCCGCCAGGGCGTTGCCGCTGGTCACCTGCACGCCGCGGCCGTGGCGGACGACCTCGGCCGCATGGGCGGCCAGCCGCTTCGCCACATAGGCGAAGGAGGTCAGCGAGCGGGTGGCGTTGAAGAAATGCCGGATGTCCGCGTTCGAGGAATTGAACATCATCCCCATGAAGGTGATGGTCGCCAAGGGCGGCCGCAGGCGGCGCAGGTTTTCCCCCAGCGCGCTGCTGTCATAGGGCGCCGCCAGCACCGAGCGGCCGACATCCACCCCGCCAGGCACGGTCGGGTGATAATCGGGGTAAAGCGTGGGGACGAACTTCACCTCGGTCTCGGCCTCGAACCAGTCCAGCATCTTCGGTCCGGCCTCCAGGAAGGCCTCGACCGCCTCGGGCTGGTGGAAATTGCCGGTCTCGGCCCGCAGATAGGCCCGCGCCGCCTCGCGCGTGTCGTCCGGGTTCAGCGCCCGGCCGTGGCGGTTGCCGGGGATCCACAGCACGCCGCCGGAAAAGGCGGTGGTGCCGCCGAAGACCGGCTCCTTCTCGATCACGATCACCGACAGCCCATGCTTCCTGGCGGTGATCGCCGTGGCCAGCCCGCCGGCGCCCGAGCCGATCACCAGCACGTCGCAATGCTCCTGCGCGCCCATTGGCTCCCTCCCTTTTTCGCTGCCTTCCTGCTACTGCGGGGGGCATGGCGAACCAATGGACGCTGGCGCGCAATTCTTGCACTATTCGCCACCGACCGGGGGACGGAGGAACGCATGGGCGACAAGGCGACGGGCGGCATCCCGCATTACTATCTCTATGGAGATCAGGAGGCGGATGTCGAACTGGACCTGCTTCATATCGAGCCGATCCGCGAACGCAGCGGCCCGAACGATTGGAGGATTCGTCCGCATGCCCATCCCGATCACATGCAGGTGCTGCTGGTGAAATCGGGCGGCGGCGGCATCCGCATGGAGGACCGCCAGCTGCCGATCCCCGCCCCCGGCATCCTGGTGGTGCCGGCGGGCGTCGTGCACCAGATCGACTTCGATCCCGGCACCGACGGGTTCGCGGTGACGGCGGCGCTTGGCTGCCTGCGCACGGCATCGGCCGGCGATCCGCGGCTGGCGACGGCGGCGGGCCGGCCGGCCGTCTATCCGCTGGCCGGGACCGGCCTCGACATCCCGGCGGTGATCGACACCTTTCACTGGCTGCACCGCGAATTCATCTGGTCGGCGCCGGGCCGGCGCACGGCGATCCTGGCGCAATACATGCGCATCCTGGTGGTGGTGCTGCGGCTGTCGATCGCGCATCAGGACGCCGGCACCGCCACGCCGGACCGCGACTACGACCTGCTGGTGCGCTATCGCGCGCTGCTCGAAGAGCATTTCCGCAGCCAGCGTTCGCTGGGCTTCTTTGCCGGCGAGCTGGCCGTCACCCCGGCGCGGCTGAACGCGGCCTGCAAGGCGCGCAGCGGCAAGACCGCATCCGAGTTGCTTTACGAGCGCATCGTGATCGAGGCCAAGCGTTATCTGGTCTATACCGAAAGCACGGTGGCACAGGTGGCGCATCTGACCGGCTTCGACGATCCGGCCTATTTCAACCGCTTCTTCACCCAGCGCGTCGGCATCTCGCCCGGCGCCTTCCGCAAGCAGGCCGCGCGATCCGAGGGCTGAGTCCAATCTTTCCGACGCGCGGTCCATTTCCGCGCGTCGCCGCCCGCGCCAATCTGCGCGACAGGAGGGACCGGCATGATCCATGAATGGCGCAGCTATCGGCTGAAACCCGGCGCGGCGGGCGATTACCTGACCCTGCTGGCCGAACGCGGCCTGCCGCTGGTGACCCGGCACCTGCCCCTGATGGGCTATTGGCTGGCCGAGACCGGGCCGCTGAACACCATCCATCACCTGTGGAGCTATGCCGACTGGACCGAACGCGAATCCCGCCGCGCCGCGCTGGCGCAGGAGGAAGGCTGGACCAGGGGTTTCATCCCCGCCGCCTTCGCGCTGGTCGATGCGCAGCAGAACCGTTTCCTGCGGCTCGACCGCGCCTCGCCGCGCTTCCATGCGGCGCTGGCGGGACGCTTGCGCGCCCATGCCGCGCCCGCCCCCGGCGCGGCGCTTTTCGCCGCCGATTGCGCCGCGCTGGTGATCGGCGCGGACCCGGCCGGGGCAGAGGCACTGTGGCAGCCGGTCTCGGGCGATGCGCGCGGTCCCGTCGCGCTGATGCCGCGCAGCGCCGAGCCGGTGCCGGCAGCGCCGCAGCCGGGACGGCATGTGATCCTGCGTCCGCTGGCCTTCTCGCCGCTTTGAATTAACGCAAGGTTAATCACAGCGCAGAATCGGCATTTGCCGTTACGCCGATTCTCTGCGACGCTTGGCGTATCAGGGAAAGGGGTGCGGAATGAAGACCTCGATTGCCACCGTGTCGATTTCGGGCAGCTTTACCGAGAAACTCACCGCGATCCAGCAGGCCGGATTCGACGGGATCGAGATCTTCGAGCAGGATTTCCTCGCCTCGGACTTCACCCCGGCCGAGGTCGGCCGCATGGTCCGCGACCATGGGCTGGAGATCACCCTGTTCCAGCCCTTCCGCGATTTCGAGGGCCTGCCCGAGCCCTTGCGCAGCCGCGCCTTCGCCCGGGCGCAGCGCAAGTTCGACCTGATGGCCGAGCTGGGCACCGACCTGGTGCTCGTCTGCTCCTCGACCCATCCCGAGGCGCTTGGCGGCATCGACCGCGCCGCCGCCGATTTCCGCGAACTGGGCGAGATCGCGGCAGAGCGCGGCATCCGCATCGGCTACGAGGCGCTGTGCTGGGGCCGGCATGTCAACGACCACCGCGACGCCTGGGAGATCGTGCGCCGCGCCGATCACCCGAATGTCGGCCTGATCCTCGACAGCTTCCACACACTCGGCCGCAAGCTCGACCCCGACAGCATCCGCCGCATTCCCGGCGACCGCATCTTCTTCGTGCAACTGGCCGATGCGCCGCTGATCGAGATGGACCTGCTCTATTGGTCGCGGCATTTCCGCAACATGCCGGGCGAGGGCGACCTGGACGTCGCCGGCTTCACCCGCGCGGTCATGGCCACCGGCTATGACGGGCCGCTGAGTCTGGAAATCTTCAACGACCAGTTCCGCGCCGGTCTGCCGCGCCTGGTGGCCCGCGACGGCCATCGCAGCCTGGTGGCGCTGATGGACCGCGTGCGCCGGGCCGAGCCTTCGCTCTCCGTCGATCTGCCCGCCTTTCCCGCCCCGGCCCCGGTCGAGCGGGTGGAGTTCGTCGAATTCGCCACCTCGGTCGAGGATGCCGGGCCGCTGGAGACCCTGCTCGCCGCGGCCGGCTTCGAAAAGGCCGGCCGGCATCTCAGCAAGCAGGTGGCGCTGTGGCGGCAGGGCGGCGTCAACCTGCTGGTCAATGCCGAGCCCGGGGGCTACGCCCACAGCGCCTGGGTCACGCATGGCACCGGCGTGTCCGAAATCGGGCTGATGGTCCCCGACGCCCGCGCCGCCTTCGACCACGCCCTGGCGCTGGGGGCCGCGCCGCATGTCGCCCCTCATGCCGCGCAGGAGCTGGATATCCCCGGCATCCGCGGCGCCGGCAGCAACGTGATCCGCCTGCTGGACCGCCAGGGCGAGCTGGGCCGGATCTGGGAGGTGGATTTCGCCCTCGACGCCCCCGCGCCGCCGGGCGCCGGGCTTGCCGGCGTCGATCACCTGGGCCAGACCATGGCCTATGACGAAATGCTCAGCTGGTCGCTGTTCTACACCACCCTGTTCACGGCCCAAAAGGCGCCGATGGTCGATGTGGTCGATCCCGACGGGCTGGTGCGCAGCCAGGCCATCCAGGCCGGCGGGCTGCGCATCACCCTGAACGGCGCCGAGACGCGGCGCACCCTGGCCGGGCAGTTCCTGCACGAGACCTTCGGCTCCTCGGTCCAGCACCTCGCCTTCGCCAGCGACGACATCTTCGCCACCGCGGCCGAGATGGCGGCGCGCGGCTTCCCCTTCCTGCGCATCGGGGCGAATTACTACGACGATGTCGAGGCGCGCTTCGGGCTCGATCCGGATTTCACCGCCCGGCTGCGCGCCCATCACATCATGTATGACGAGGATGCCGGCGGGCAGTTCCTGCAATTCTACTCGACCGCCCTGCCCGGCGGCTTCTTCCTGGAGATCGTGCAGCGCCGCGGCGATTACGCCGGCTATGGCGCGCCGAACGCCCCGTTCCGCATCGCCGCGCAAAAGCGCACCCAGCGGCCCAAGGGCATGCCGAAAGCCTAGCCGCCCAGTTCCGCCAGCGTCCGGCGGATGCCTTCCTCGATCGGCGTGACCGGCTGCGTGCCCAGCCAGTCCGGCACCGGGTCCGAGGCCAGATCCGCCGGAATGCGCAGCGGCGGGCCGTCGATGGCGATGCCGTCCCAGCCGCTCTGCCGGGCCAGCTCGGCGGTGAAATCCGCCATCCCGCGCGTGTCGCCGGCCATGGTCAGCACCGTCGCGCCCTGCATCGGCCGCAGCATCGCCGCGGCCAGCAGCCGCGCCACGTCATCCACATGCACGAAGCCCACCCGGCCCGAGAAGCGGATCACCGCCGGCTCGCGCCGGACCGAGGCCGCCAGCGCGATGGACGGCCCGGCCGCAATGCCGCTGCTGATCCCCGGCCCGTAGACGATATAGGGCCGCAGCCCCAGGCTGGGCAGGCCGTGATCCGCGGCATGGACCCGCGCCAGCCCCTCGACCGCCAGCTTGGTCACGCCATAGACGGTCATCGGCCGCGGCAGCGTGGCGCTGTCCGGCCCGAACACCCCGGCGGTGCTGAGCCAGGCGACCGGCACCCGCAGCCGGCGCGCCAGTTCGAAGACATGCGCCGAGCCCAGCACATTGACCCGCACCGCCCGCGCCGGGTCGGCGGCGCAATCCACCGTCATCAGCCCGGCCAGATGCACGATGCCGTCGCAGCCCTCGCCGGCCCGCGCCAGCGAATCGGCATCGGTCACATCTCCCGCCGCCGCCTCGCAGCCCTTTGGCAGCACGGTGCGGCGGATCGCGGCTTCGAGGTCGAAAAGGCGCGGGACGATGCCCTGCGCCGCCAGCGCGGCCGCCACCCGCAGGCCGATGAAACCGGTGCCGCCGGTCAGAAGAATGCGGCGCGGCCGCCTTGTATCCTGTGTCATGCTGTCTCCTCCGGCTCACACTATATGGAATGATATTCAATTATAAAAGTATCTTCCATTTTTATGCTACCTGTGGCAAGTTCCGCCGCGCATCGGGGCAAAGAGGAGGGAGCGCGCATGACGGACATGGCTTTCGACGAAGAGGTCGATCTTCTGGTGATCGGCGCCGGCGCGGGCGGCATGACGGCGGCGCTGAGCGGCGCCATCGCCGGCCTGTCGGTGCTGCTTTGCGAAAAGACCGGCATGGTCGGTGGCACCACTGCCACCTCGGGCGGCACGACCTGGGTGCCGGGCACCGAGCTGAGCCACCGGGCCGGGGTGCCCGACAGCGCCGAGGACGCCGCCGCCTTCCTGCGCCATGTCGTCGGCAACCGCGGCGGCGATGCACGGCGCGAGGCGTTCCTGGCCGCCGGACCCGAGGCCATCGCCGAGCTTGAACGCCATTCCGAAGTTCGCTTCGTCGCCGCCGCCGCGCATCCCGACTATCTGGACGGTCCCGGTTCGGCCTATGGCGGGCGCGCGCTCGCGCCGCTGGAATTCGACGGCCGGCTGCTCGGGGCCGAGTTCGACCGGGTGCGGCCGCCGCGCGACGTGTTCATGGGGCTGGGCGGCATGATGGTCGGGCGCGGCGAGCTGGGGGCGCTGCTTGCCCCCTTTGCCAGCACCGGCAACCTGACGACCGCGCTGAAGATCCTGCTGCGCTATGCCCGCGACCGGCTGGGCCATCGGCGCGGCACCCGGCTGCTGATGGGCAATGCGCTGGTGGCGCGGCTGTTTTTCAGCCTGCGCCGGCGCGAGGTGCCGATCTGGTTCGACAGCCCGCTGGTCGATCTCATCCGCGACGGGCAGGCGGTGATCGGCGCGGTGGTCGAGACCCCGCAGGGCCGGCGCTGCATCCGGGCGCGGCGCGGCGTGGTGCTGGCCACCGGCGGCATCGGCTGGAACCGCGCCCTGCGCGAGCGGCTGTTCCCGCCGCAGATCGCCCCCTTCTCGCAGGCGCCCGAGGGCAATAGCGGCGACGGCATCGCCCTGGCGGTCGAGCGCGCCGGCGCGGCGCTGGACGATGGCTGCGACAGCGCCGGGCTGTGGATGCCCTGCTCGCTGCTCGGCCGTCCGGACGGGTCGCAGGCAATCTGGCCGCATATCATCCTCGACCGCGCCAAGCCGGGGCTGATCGCCGTCGGCCGCGACGGCCGCCGCTTCGTGAACGAGGCCGGAAGCTATCACGATTTCTGCATGGGCATGATCCGCGCCGGCCTGTCCGAGGCCTGGCTGGTGGTCGATTCCGGTTTCATCCGCCGCTACGGGCTGGGGCTGGTCCTGCCGGGCGGGCGCGGGTTGCGGCGGCTGCTGCGGCAGGGCTATCTGCGACGCGCAGGCAACCTTGACGCGTTGGCAGCCGCCATCGGGGTCGATGCGCAGGGGCTGGCCGAAAGCGTCCGGGCCAATAACCGCTTCGCGGAAACCGGTTCCGACGCCGATTTCGGCCGCGGCTCGACGGTGGTGAACCGCTTCAACGGCGATCCCGAGGTCAAGCCCAATCCCTGCCTGGGCCCGATCCGGCAGGCGCCCTTCTATGCGCTGCGCGTGGTGCCGGTCGACCTGGCCGGCAGCGGCGGGCTCGACTGCAATGCCGATGCGCAGGTGCTGGACCGCGAGGGCCGGCCGATCCCCGGGCTTTACGCCTGCGGCAACGACGCCGCCTCGATCTTCCGCGGCACCTATCCGGGGCCCGGCACCACCATCGGCCCGGCCATGGTCTTCGGCTGGAAGATCGCCCGACAGTTGGCAGAGCAGGGCTGATTTTCCGCCCTTGCCGGAAAAACACCGGCCATCGGGCCATCGGGGCAATTTCGCCAGCGGCAGGCACGAAAATCAATCCCTTGCCCGGAATCGCCACGTCGTTCCAGCCGATCCCGGCGCCAATGGATTAACTTGATGTTAACATAAAGCGTTAAACGGTCTTTGACGTTATTCGGCTGTTTTACGACCTTTTGCCACAGACCGCGCAATCAGAGGAGCTGGCGTGGTCAGCTTCAGGGAGGTTACCCATGACCGCTTCACCGGCCATCGCGCCCAAGGGCAGGCATCAATCCGGCAAGGCTGCGGCCAGCGGCTGGATCGGCTCTGCGCTGGAATATTACGACTTCTTCATCTACGCCACCGCCGCCTCGCTGGTGTTTCCGCAGATCTTCTTCCCGTCGGAAAACCCGCGCGTCGCCATCGTCGCCTCGCTGGCGACCTATGGCGTGGGCTATGTCGCCCGGCCGATCGGCGCCTTCGTGCTGGGCCATTGGGGCGACACCCATGGCCGCAAGAACGTGCTGATCCTGTGCATGTTCCTGATGGGCATCTCGACCCTGCTGGTCGGCTTTCTGCCGACCTATCAGCAGGTCGGCATCCTGGCCCCGATCCTTCTGGTGATCCTGCGGCTGGTGCAGGGCTTCGCCGTGGCGGGCGAGATCTCGGGCGCCAGCTCGATGATCATGGAACACGCGCCCTTCGGCCGGCGCGGCTTTTTCGCCAGCTTCACGCTGCAAGGTGTGCAGGCCGGCCAGATCCTGGCCGCCGCCGTCTTCCTGCCGCTGGCGCATTACATGCCCGACGAGGCCTTCAACAGCTGGGGCTGGCGCATCCCGTTCCTGCTGAGCTTCGTCGTCATCATCGCCGGCTGGATCATCCGCCGCGAGGTCGAGGAAACCCCCGCCTTCCGCCAGGAAGAGGCCGAGCACGCCACCCCGCGCTCGCCCGTCGTCGAGGCGATCCGCACCACCTGGCCGGACATGATCCGGGTGATCTGCATGGCGCTGATGAACACCATCCCGGTCGTCGCCACCGTCTTCGGCGCCGCCTATGCCGTGCAGGCCGCCTATGGCATCGGCTTCCACAAGGACGTCTATCTGTGGATCCCGGTCCTGGGCAATATCGTCGCCTGCCTGGTGATCCCGCTGGTCGGCAATCTGTCGGACCGCATCGGCCGCCGCCCGCCGATCATCGTCGGCGCGCTGGGATCGGGCCTCCTGGCCTTCGGCTATCTCTATGCGATCTCGATCCATTCGGTGCCGCTGGCGATCCTGATGTCGCTTCTGATGTGGGGCGTGGTCTATCAGGGCTATAACGCGGTCTTCCCCAGCTTCTACCCCGAGCTGTTCCCGACCCGGACCCGCGTGTCCTCGATGGCGATCTCGCAGAACATCGGCACCACGATCACCGCGCTCTTGCCTGCGCTCTTCGCCACCGTCGCTCCTCCCGGCTCGACCAATGTGCCGCTGATGGTGGGTTCGATCACCTTCGCCATCTGCTGCATCGCCGCCGCCGCGGCCTGGTCGGCGCGCGAGACCTACCGGGTCCGCATCGAGGATCTGGGCAAGCCGAATGCCGCACCGGTGACAAAGGCGGAATACGACCACTTGCGGACCGAGGCCGCCGCCAGCCGCTGAACTCCACCGCAAGGCCCCGGTCCATCCGGGGCCTTTCCCCCGAGCAGGAAAGGCAAGGCATCATGATCCGCGGAACCACCAGACTGATCGCGCATCTGGGCTATCCGACCACGACCTTCAAATCGCCGATGATCTACAACCCGTGGTTCCAGCGGCGCGGCATCGACGCCGTGGTGGTGCCGATGGGCTGCAAGCCCGAGGACTATCCCGATTTCCTGCGCCTGCTGTTCCGGCTGTCGAACATCCACGGCGCCCTGATCACCATGCCGCACAAGGTCAGCACGCTGGCGCTGGCCGACCGCGTCTCGGTCACCGCCCGCATCGCCGGCGCGGCAAACGGGCTGCGGCTGGCCGAGGACGGCGCGCTCGAGGCCGACATGTTCGACGGCGAGGGCTTCGTGCGCGGCGTGCTGGCCAAGGGCCAGGAGCTGCAGGGCCGCTCGGCGCTGGTCGTCGGCTGCGGCGGCGTCGGCTCGGCCATCGCCGCCTCGCTGGCCCGGGCGGGCGTGGCGCGGCTGGCGCTCTACGACCCGGCGGCCGCCAATGCCGAGGCGCTGGCCGGCCGTATCGCCGCCGCCTATCCCGGCATCGCGCTGGAGACCGGCGCGAACGACCCGGCGGGCTTCGACCTGGCGGTGAACGCCTCGCCCTTGGGCATGACCGAGGGCGACCCGCTGCCCATGGATCCCGAACGCCTCGACCCCGCCACCTTCGTCGGCGAGGTGGTGCTGAAATCCGAGATCACGCCCCTGCTTGCCGCCGCCCGCGCCCGCGGCTGCCGCTATCAGGTCGGCACCGACATGCTGTTCGAGCAGATCCCGGCCTATCTGGAGTTCTTCGGCTTCCCCAAGCCCAGCGTCGCGGAACTGCGCGAAAGCGCCGCGATCAGCTATTGACCGGCGGCGGGGGGGGGGGG
>NZ_JBGOSN010000037.1:0-3511 GCF_046335115.1 Paracoccus sp. P2
CGAAGCCGCCTCTTTTTTTCGCCCTGTGGATGCCTCAATATTTATGGGGATGGTTCTGCGGCGTTAAGTGCAATCTGAACCCCCTCACGTGGTCAATTCCATTCCGTTTCAGCGGGTGAGTATATCCACGCTCTCGCAGCGCCTCGTAAAAGGTCGGCTTTGTCCAGGAGTGTTGAATATTGCTCGCTCGCGTCCAGATCAAATACCGGGACCATACATCGGAGCGTGGGTGGCACTCATTGGGATCAATAACAGCAGCCTCATCAAGCAGGAAGTTTGCGATCAAATCTTGTGACCCCATATACTCGGCCGAGTCCTCAAGTACTGACTTCGGCTCCTTCAGGCCGCCAACCGCCCAATAGTCCCGCAGCCCATCCAGCAACCACTGCATAATGCCAGCGCCTTCTGTGGACGCCAACCGCTCTGCCAGGTACTTGTCTTGCTGCTCCTCCGGCATCGAATTATGGAAACGGACCACACGGAAACGCGAAGCCATGCCTTTTGAAAGGTCCTTCATATGCGGCAGGCTATTCCCCTGAAGGACCAGCTTTGCCTGCGACCGCATCTCAAATCCCTTTTCGCCCTTACGGCTGACCTCCATCACGCCATCGCCAGTGATTGATTTCAGCAGCGCATCATCGAAGGTTTTACCAATTTTGATTTCGCTCGATGCGACAAAGCGACGACCGGCGATTCTTGCGATGGCGTCCGTATGTCCGCTGTCCATATTCTTCTGCATGAGGGCCTCGGCCGCCACCCGACCGGCATATGTTCCCATGACGGCCCGGACTACCTTTTCGATTACTGATTTCCCGTTATCGCCTCCACCCACAAAGAACAGGAGTTTCTTTTCAGGGTAGCTTCCAAGCAGAGACATGCCGAGGAATCGCTTAGGAAATGGCGAAAACCGCATAGGTGGCCAGCAGGGCGCTGCCCGGCGCGATGTCGGGAAAGAAGGCGGCGGCGATCACCGTCGCGAAATAGCCATAGGACGCATAGTCGAACCATTCGACGAAATTGCCGATGAAGCTGGCGCCCAAGACCTTTTTCAGCACGGTCTGCGAGCCGTCGGCATCATCGGTCCGGGCGGCCGCTGGCGCGGCCACGGAATGTGACATGATTTTCCTCCCTTGGGATTTTGTGCCGGCCCCTCCTGCCGGCGCGCATGATGCGAAGCGGCCCGCCTGGCGGATGCCGGCGGGCCGTTGGGGGGGCAGGNATGATTTTCCTCCCTTGGGATTTTGTGCCGGCCCCTCCTGCCGGCGCGCATGATGCGAAGCGGCCCGCCTGGCGGATGCCGGCGGGCCGCTGGGGGATCAGGCTTCTCGCGCATCTAGAAGGGTTTGGGCGAGCCCCCTGCGGGGGACGGCTTTACTCGCGCCCCGCGGGGCGCTCACCGAACCCGCAAACGGTTTCGGCCGATGCCGGTGACAATCCTCTCGCGGCCGACGGCCAACGTATCCCGACTACGGCGAATCCTGCGCGGATTGTGTAGGATCGGGCGGCCCGATTGTCGGCGCGGCTTCGGGGCGATCCGCCTTGCCCATGGAAAAACCCGGCAGCCGGAACCGCCGGGCCTCGGTCCCCGCGCAAGGGGAACGGCATCGCCGATGAACCGGCCCTCGTCCTCGTCGGTCCCGGCCAGCACGCCCGGCACGGGAATCCGACCCGCCGCCAACCCCGCTGCCATAACGGTCCCCGCCGTCCGCATCCTGCCATGTCGTGCAGTGGATGCCCGCCGCGATGCGACCAGCGTCGTGCCGGTCCGGCAGTATTGCTGAACGATCTTGCCCAGAGCCGAGGCAACCGCAGCCATGCCATCCCGCGCCCCCGACCCGACAGCCCGATCCTTCCCGCCCCGAACGCCCCGGCCTTCCGGCGGCGGGCGCAAGGCTGACCAGCAAGCCGAAGCGAAGCGGCACCGCCGCAGGTGGTGCGGGTTTCGGGGGCTTTCCCGACAGGACGGCACCGGCAAGGACGCCGCCGTTCTGCGATCTGTCCCCGTCATGCCCCCCGGACGAACCAATCCCTCCGCCTGTCCGATCCCCTAACTCCGTGCGGTTTTCACCAACAACCCCCAAGGCTCCGGACCGTGTTGCCGCGCGGGGCGCGGCTGCCCGCCCCACTCCGAAGCCTTGCGGGCAAGCTGCCGCCCGAAGGGGGCGTCAGTTGCAGGTGCCTCCCGACGGACTTTCCCGGGTCTCGTCGGAGGGAATGGTCCCTCCGGAGAAGCAACGGAGACAGACAATGCAGAACATCGTCATCCTCGCCGGCACCATCCGTCAGGCCCCCGAAACCCGCACCACCCGCACCGGCACCGATATCACCCGCTTCAGGCTGGTCACCTCGCGCCCGCGCTATTCGGAAGGCCGCGTCGTCCGCGACGAGAAGGGCTATCGGGTCGAGGACGCGGAATGGCACCGCATCGTCACCTTCAACGGTCTGGGCAAGATCGTTCAGCAATACTGCCAGACCGGCATGAAGGTGCTGGTGCGCGGCCGCATCCACTACACGAAATGGCAGGATGCGAAAGGCGAGGACCGCTACGGCTGCGAGATCGTCGCCGAGACGGTGGATTTCCTGAGCCGGGCGCCGCAGTCCGAGACCGATGACGAGGACGAGGGCCGGTTCATCGACGAAGACGACATCCCCTCCTGAGCGGGAGGCTCGAGGCCCGGCGGCACCAGCCGCCGGGTTTTCCCATGTCCGCAGCGGAGCGCCCCGAGTCTGCGCCGGCAAGAGAAGGCTTCCCGTCCGGATCGACCGGCCGGAAAGCCTCCGGCGGGGGGCACCCCCTCCGGACCTCCTCCGGATTGAAATGTCTCCTTTCGGTCTCTGTCGTCCGGAGGATTGCACCTGCCGCTGCGCTGTCGAGGACGAGCGGTGCCCCCAATTTTCAGCCGCCGCCCAGGGGCGGCGCCAGAAAATCGGCACCCCCACTCGCCGCCAAGGCGGTCGCTGCGCGATCCCCGACAGCTTGCGGCGACGGTGCTGCCTCCGCCCGTCAGAGACCGAAAGGAGACATGCCATGACCAACCGCACCCACTCCCCCATCGACGCCGGCGACCCGGCCTACTGGCGCGACCGCCAGCGCGCTTTCCGCCTCATCCGCGAAGCCGACCTCGCGCTGAAGCGCCAGAAGGAAGCACCGCAATATCTGCACGGCGGCTACGACGAGGATGGCGACGTGATCGCCATCGAGAACCTCGCGCCCGAGGAAGACCTGATCGCAGCGGTCCGCGCGATCGAGGCCAACCCCACGGCGGTCGGCATCCTCGCCGCCCAGGGCCGCACCCGTATCGGCTGGTGCCCCGTCGATGCCGTCATCCGCCGCCTGGTCCGCTTCTGATGCGCCCACGGAAGGCGGCCCCGGCCGCCTTCCATTCCCGCCGCTGGCAGCTGAAGCGCCGCCGGTCGTATCGACCGGCCGGCGGCGCTGATGAAAGGGGGCGTGCCGCCCCCTCTCAATCTCACCCCATGAAGGGGCAGGGCAAGCCCCGCCCCCTCAAAC
>NZ_JBGOSN010000037.1:3658-41075 GCF_046335115.1 Paracoccus sp. P2
TCCCTTGAACCCTCCCATGGGGAAGGGGGACGGTTCCCTCCCCCCTTCCCCAAACCCCATCCCTCTCCCTGAACAGGGAAAACAGGGGCTTGGGAAAGAAGGCTGGGGAACGGGCAGCGCAACAGCGCCACCGAAGGGCTTTGCATGATCGTCGGCGCGTGGGCGGGAACGGCGCGTTTTGCTTCAGAGACGAAGGGAGCGGGTGTCCACCGGCGAACGGGGTGGACACCCGTGGGCGTTCCAGCGGCTGCGGAAGAAAGCCGAAAACCCGCTAACAGGCTGAAAATAATGGATAAAACGCCACAATCCGCTTGCGCTAGAGCCTTGTTTTTGCTAGACTATTCGTAAGGCGCCGAGGTGGTCGAGACCCGCCGGCGCCATGCTCCCCGCAATGCGGGGTCGGGGTGGTGGAAGGGGTCGGATGGATCGGTCCCCGAAGCCGGAGACAAGCCCATGCATACCGCGACATTCGAAATCAACATCCCCAGCAACCCGCTGGCCAGGCGCATCAACATCGAGGACATCGAGATGGGCATGGACGCCGATACCGGGGTCAAGGCCCGCGCCAGCCGCGACAGCATGACCCTGACGGTCGTTGTCTTCGCAACCGACGCCGGCGATGCCGCCGACTGGCTGCAGAAGGCGGGTCTCATCTGACCGCAGCCCGCGCCAGCAGCCCGGCCCCGCCATCGCGGGGCTTGCGGCAGTAGCAGAGGCTGAACGGTTCAGCCTCACGTCCGGAAAGGAGAACCGCCATGACCACCGCCCAGATCGTCATCCCCTTCGCCGCCGCCCGCGCTGCCGCAACGAAGGCGGGCTGGCCGGCCGACGCATGCTCGACCGCATGGTTGGAAAGCAGGATCGACGCCGTTTTTTCGCGCAAACGGAACGGCGACATCAAGGTCGAGGTCGAGATCGAGCACCTGCCGACCATGGCCCAACTGGTCCACGATGTCATCGCCTGACCACCACCAGCGCCACGTCCAGACGGGAGAATAGCCATGACCTGCGAAACCGAAACCACCGCCCTCGCGGCGAAGATCCACGCCGAATGCGAGTTCAGCTTCGACCGCAACGACATCCATGAAGCCCTCGAATTGCTTGGTCAGTTGGTCGAATACGGCGCCACCACCGCAGCGGAAATCGAGGCATTCCTCCGCCTGCGCCGGGAACGATACGAGACCCACCTCTATGGCACCTGAATGCACCAGCGGGATCGGAAGCCCCGCCGAGGCAAACGCCCGGCGGGGCTGCGCCAGTGGAAAGGGCCGGATCGTTCGGCCCCGCAGCCCGACCGGAGAGACATCATGAATCACCCGACCACCGTGACCGAGCTGATGGCCGAAGCCGCCACCGCCCTGATCCGCCGCGACCCTCGCCGGCTCGAGGAACTGGAGCGGATCAGCAGGGAATGGATGCAGACCCCCGACGAGGAACTGGCCCAGATCATCCTCCTGCAGGCGATGACCGAAGCCGCCGACCTCCTCCTCGACACCCCGAGCGAGATCGAGCGCGCCTGATACCGCGAGCGAAACGGCATCCCCGCCGATGCAATTGCGCGGCGGGCCTGTCTGCAAGGGCGCCGGGCTCAACCTTTGTTGGCGGCGGCGCCTCTCAGCATCTGCTTGTAGCCGTTCTTTGTCATCCACTCCGCCCGCGCCAGATGGCTCTGCCAGCAGCGATATGTGCGCAATTCTTCCGCATCCGGATCGCGGCGCAGCACGATCCGCGCCACCTCCTTCCAATCCGCATCCTCGGCGCTGGCGTCGAGCAGCCGCAGATAGGTCACGTAATGCTGCTCGTCATAGGCGGTGATCTTGTCCGAGACCGGTGCCTCGTCTTCCACGACGGGATCGCGATCAATGGGAGCGCTCATGGCTTATCCCCTTGTTTCCGATGGGCATGGCTTGCGGTACGCCCCCGCAATTGCCCTCTGACCCTGGTGATCGGGGAGTTCGAAACCGTGACTAGCGCGGCCCCATGACCTTTAGGCGGGTAGCCCTGGACATGCGCCATGGGCTCCCCGACCATAAGGTTCGAGGTTTGTGGCGCCGTCACGGCCGGCGCCAACCGCTAGTCAGGGGTTTCGAAGCCCCAGAGCAGCGCGTCTGCTCCGAGTACCAACATAGAGGATCGGCACAGCATTGTCTTCGCCAATCGACGCTTCGTGATCCACCGCTCAGGATACGACGTCCAACTTCAGTGCCGCTGAACTACAGCTGGCCGGAACCTGCCGAATTTGCCGTTCACAGATCGGCACAATTCCGCTACCACCTTATCCACCGATGACCGCAGCCAAGGGACAGGGGACCTGCAATGGCCCAGGAGTTTCAGGATCAGCCGCCGGCGGGCGACCAGCCGACCGACTACGACAAGGAGCAGCTGACGCTCTATCTGCGCCTGCTCGACGCCGACCGCGACGGCGCAGGCTGGCAGGAAGCGGTTGAGATCATTTTCGGAATCGATCCTGCCGCGCAACCGGAACGGGCCGAAACGCTCTTCGCCTCGCATCTCGACCGCGCGAAATGGCTCGCATCAAGCGGTTACCTCGACCTGCTGATCGCCGGGCGCGGGTAATAAGATCCATTTGCACGCATGGCACGAGCTTGGGCGGGCTTCGTGCTTCATTTGCCACCACCCCCCTTCGATCCTGACCCCTCTCCGGTTTGGGGGAGCGCGCGATGAAGGAGACGTTGCAATGCCGCGATACGCCGAGTGGCGGTCTCGATCCGCCTACGACTACATCGACACATTGACGCCTGCGGAACTCGCCTGGGAATTCCTGCGCAGGAACGAGGATTACAGAGAGGAGTACTTCCGTCTTGCGGCGGCAGGCCAGCTCGATACCGAGGCTGGCCGGGCCTTTGCCGCAAGATGGGGGTTGTGCTTTCCCCGCCGACCCGAGCCTCCCGGCACGAAGGCAGCGGGTGATCTGGTCTCCTGCCGTTGATCCGGCCCGCATCCTGCTGCGTCCCTGCCCGCCCGGCATGGACGGACCCCGCCTCGCCGCCCGCGACGATGTGATCGTCGGCGATCTCGGCAAGGACGGGTTCTGCACCGCCAGCGTCCGGGGCGTCGAGTTCCCGCTGCTGTTCCTCGCCGGCGGGCCGGACCAGCCGGTCGCGGCGGTCGTCCTCGCCGACCACCTGGCGCTGGATCGGCTGGAAGCGGTCGAGCGCTTCTGGGCCGCGCTCAACGGCGACAAGGTTCCGCCGGAGCGCCGCCGCATGTCCCGACAGAAACGCGAGCGCGCCGGAAAATCCCTGCGCGCCGTGGACGGCCGCAAGGATGGCGCCAGCTACCGGGTGATCGCGCAGGTGCTGTTCCCGGCGCACCGCATCACCCTGGCCACCTGGAAGAGCAACGCCCTGCGCGAAACCGTCATCCGGCTGGCCCGCGACGGGCTCCAGCTCGTCGCTGGCGGATACAGGTCGCTCCTGCATCGCCGGCGGCATGACCGAAAGCGCAAAGACCAAGCGATCAGGACCGGCTGAGATACCCGGCGGCGAGCCGCGCCTCGGCCCGGACCGCATCGGCGCGATCCGGCCGGTCGAGGCGGTCCATCTCCGCAGCCGCCTGTTCCCGCTCATCGATCTCCGCCATCAGGATCGCCCGCACCCGGTCCGCGTTCAGTGACAGCCGCTCGACCTCCGCCGAACCCGACAGGAACCGGTGCTGTTCCGCCGCACCGCTGCCCACGCGGGCCGGCGGCGCCTCGGCATTGTCGATCGCCGCGATCAGCGACCGGATCAGCCTGGCGTCGCCGCCGCGCCCTTCCTTCATCGCCGCCCGCAGGTCCGCCCGCATCCGGGCTTTCATGTCATGTCCGGCATCCTGCACCATCTCGGCCTCCGTCTGATCTCCAACGATCACGAGCGCCCTTCCTATCATTCGCGGCCCTCAAGTGAAACGCCGGCACTCGCGTCGAGGGGTGTCGAAAATCCGCAAGAATCTTCGACATCCACCCCCGGCCGTTTTTTGCGCCAGGCTGTCCGTGACTACGAGCCGCGCCCGCCGCGGCGCCCTTCGAGAACACGGAACTGCAACCATGTCTTCTGACCATTCGCCCCTGCCCCATCGCTATTTGCGCACCCCCGAGGCCGCCCGCTTCCTCGGCCTTTCCGACCGTACGCTGGAAAAGCACCGCGTCTACG
Source organism: Paracoccus sp. P2 (assembly GCF_046335115.1). Classification (NCBI taxonomy): domain Bacteria; kingdom Pseudomonadati; phylum Pseudomonadota; class Alphaproteobacteria; order Rhodobacterales; family Paracoccaceae; genus Paracoccus; species Paracoccus sp. P2. Next base: position 7,813 of record NZ_JBGOSN010000037.1, read on the forward strand.
GCACCGGCCCGACCTACAAGAAGCTCGGCGGCCGCGTGGTCTACGCCGTCCGCGATCTTCAGGCCTGGGCCGAGCGCGGCACCGTGACATCGACATCCGACCCCACGCCGCCCGTGCTTCCCGCCCTGCCGAAATACCGCCTGCGCCGGCCGCACCCGGCCGGGCAGAAAGGGTGAGGGCTGGTCATGTCTTCCCGTAACCGCAAACGGCCCACCGGCGAACGGGCCAGGCTCAACCCCTTCGTGGTCTCCGGCGGCGATGCCAGCCCGCGCGACCAGCGCGATCTGATGGAGCGGCCCTTCTTCTCGCTGGCCAAGACCAAGCGCCTGACCCCGATCCACTACGAATCCGGCGGTGTCCAAGTCCATGTCCAGGGCTTTCCCGAGCACGGCATGGCCACGATCTGGGATGCCGATATCCTGATCTGGGCCGCCAGCCAGATCGTCGAGGCCGAGAACGCCGGGCTGCAAACCTCGCGCTTCCTGCGCTTCACCCCCTATCAGCTGCTCACCGCCATCGGCCGGAATACCGGTGCGACTGAGTATCGCCTGCTGAAAAACACGATGGCACGGCTGCAATCGACGGTGATCCGCACCACCATCCGCCATGGCAGCCATTGGCGGCGGCACCAGTTCTCCTGGATCAACGAATGGGAGGAATGCGAGACCAGCGATGGACGCACCGAAGGCATGGAGCTCGTGCTGCCCGAATGGTTCTATCGCGGCGTCATCGACCGCTCGCTGGTCCTCTCCATCGATCCGGCCTATTTCCGGCTGAAGGGCGGCATCGAGCGTTGGCTCTATCGAGTCGCCCGCAAGCACGCTGGCCGTCAGCCTTCGGGCTGGCGCTTCGAGATCCCGCATCTGCATGCCAAGTCCGGCAGCCTCGCCCGGCTGTCCGATTTCGCCCTCGACATCCGCCGCCTCGTCGCCCGCCAGCCGCTGCCCGGCTACCGCCTCGGCATCGAGCGCGACGGACGCCATCAGCTGCTGCGCATCCGGCCTGCCAAGTTATCCACAGAACCTGTGGATAACTCTGGGGAAGGTATCGGGATTTCGGGCGCAAATGGTATCGGGATTTCAGGCGCAGCACTATCGGGATTTCGGGCGCACGAGACCCAGTTAACTCTTTGGCCTGAAACGCTGATTCCGGCCCTTAACTTAGAATCTAACATAGAGTCTAACTGTAGTGGGCGCCGCGCCCGCTGTGGAGAACCCTCTCCGAGGGGCCAGGTTACGCGAACCGGGGCCGGGATTCGCGAACTGGAACCGCCGAAAAAGGCCGGGAAAACGGGGCGCTCCGATGGCTGAGTGGTCCCTTAAATCGTGGAACGGTTTCCCTTTAATCGTAGACCGGGATTTCCCTTTAATCGTCGACTCGCGGTCTGAGCCGGCACCGACGCCGAGGTGCAACGACAGCGTTCCCTGTCATCGCGGCTCTGACCAGGGCGCGGATGACCAGGTCCCAGAGCCTGCGGCCTTGGCCCCAGTTGGTGAGGCTGGTGGCCCCGGATCATGCAACTGGCTCACAGCCGCATCCGATCATGGGAGGCCGGCATGACGGATCGTCCCATGAACCCGGCGACCGGTGCCGGGCCGGAACCCGACAGCCGCTGCGCGGCCTCGGTTCCGCCTTCCGGCTGCACCCTGGTCGACCTGATCTGGCGCAAGGGCGAGATCGAATACTGGATCCGCTTCGGCCGTTACCGCTTCAAATGGGTCCAGGACCGCGAGCGCCGGACGCTCGGCTTCGCGCCCGGCAGCGTCTTCGCCTTCGTCCGCTGGACGGCGAACGGCTATGGCACCACCGCCTCCCGCATCGACATCCTGCGAGCGGTGGAGGCCGGCCAGCCCTGCCAGACCATCCCCCATGTCCAGCCCGGCGCCGAGATCCTGCTGAAGCTGCATGGCTGGCCGCGCGTCGCGCGCGTGCTGGAAGCCATCGACCGGATCGAGGCCGTCGGCATACCGCCCGGCGACGTCGCCCCGGATTACTGGCGGCATCTCCATCACCGGCTCTCCGCCAACGAAGCGCCGCACCGCTACACCCGCCTGCGGCACGCCGCATGGCTGAAGCGCCGGAAGGTCATGCCTCATGATCCCCGGACTGGGCAGGAGGCCCCTGAGGCGCGTCCAGAGGGGCGCAGGCCATGAGGACCACTGTCCAGCATTTCGTCAGCCTCTCCGGCGGCAAGGACAGCCAGGCCGTCCTCTGCCTGATGGTCGAGCGGATCGAGCGCAGGGGGCTCGCCGCCTTCGGAAACCGCCTCCCGCGCGTCCTCTTCGCCGATACCGGCCACGAAAACCCGATCACCCTCGACCATGTCGCCTGGCTCGACGGCTGGCTGCGCCAGCGCCTCGGCCTGCGCATCGAGACGGTCTCGGCCAACGACGTGCCCGGCCTCACCGACGCGGCCGCCTTCGCCCGCAAGCGCGCCATGCTGCGCGGGGAATGGTCGAAGGAAAAGCGCCGCACCCGCCACAAGCCCGCCTGCAACCAGCGCCGGATCGCCTGGAAGGCGGGCGCGATCACCAAAACCGACTGGCTGGCGCACTGCGATTGCCCGGTCATGGTCTCGCCGCCGGTCCCGGATCCCCTGATCGACCGCGCGCTGGCGCTGCTGCACCCGACCGGCATCCCGTTTCTCGACGTGGCCATGCTGCATGGCCGCTTTCCCAGCACCAAGACCCGCTTCTGCACCAGCGACACCAAGCTGGTGCCGCTGATGCATCGCAAGCGCCCGCTGCTCGATGCCGGCATCTCGGTCATCGACTGGATCGGCGAGCGCGCGGACGAAAGCCCGGCGCGGGCCAAGAAGCCGCCGATCCAGTCGGTGCGCCACCCGTCCGGCGCCCGAAACCTGCTCTATCGGCCGATCTTCCGCTGGACGGCGGCGGAGGCCTTCGCCATCTCCGACCGCCACGGCCTGCGCCACAACCCGCTCTACCGGATGGGCATGAGCCGGGTCGGCTGCTCGACCTGCATCATGGTCAGGAAGCGCGAATTGCGCCTCTGGGCCATGCGCTTCCCCGCCGAGGTGGCGCGGGTGCGTGCATGGGAGCGGCTGGTCGGGCTGGTCTCGCGCCGCACGGCGGCGCTCGGCACGCCCGTCTCGCTGCTGCCCGCGCCGACGGTTCCCGGCGATCCCGCCGATCACGGCCGGGCGACCATCGACAAGGCCATCGACTGGTCGCGCACCGGCCGGGGCGGGCGCAATTTCGATCTGCTGATCGAGCTGGAGCGGCAGGAGGCCGAGGACGGCGGCCTGCTTTGCGACAGCGAATACGGGCTGTGCGAATGATGCGCGTGCTCGATCTCTTCAGCGGTGCCGCGGGCGGCTGGTCGCTCGGCCTGCATCGGTCTGGATTCGTCACCGTCGCCGCCTGCGAGATCGTGGAGTGGCGGCGTATCCTCTATTCGGAGAACTTCCCGCATGTCCGACTCTACGCCGATATCCGCACCCTCACGGCAGCTCGACTTGTTTCCGACCTCGGCTGCCTGCCGGACATCATCGTCGGCTCGCCGCCCTGCCAGGACATCAGCAGCGCCAACACCAAGGGCAAGGGGATCGAGGGCGAACGCTCGGGTCTCTACCTCGAGGCCGTGCGGCTGGTCGGAGACTGCCGGCCTCGCTGGTTCGCTTTTGAAAACAGCCCTGTGCTCCGAACTCGCGGCGCCGACCGGCTGCTTGATGAGCTGGAAGCGCTCGGCTACGCCTGCTGGCCATGCGTGGTGGGTGCTGCGGATATCGGCGCCAACCATGTCCGCAAGCGCTCCTGGCTCATCGGCTGCGATCCCGAACAGCTTGCCGACACCCGTGTCGCAGTCCCAGCAGGGCGGGATACGTCTGGAGGGGGGATCGGGCGCGCGGAAGGCGATGAAGGATTCCGGCCTCTCCGACCTGTTCCGCAACCGCCCGCTGCCGACGCCGATGGCCTCGGACGGGATGAAGGACGGCGCCGGCGGCGGGGCGGGCTCGACATATCCGCTGCGGATGATCCTGGCGACGCCGCGCAAGACGGATGCCGATCGCGGCGGCCGGGGCGATGTGTTGAGCCAGTTGCAGGGCCACAACAGCCGCCATGCCGGAATGATGGGCACGCCGACGGCGAATGCGGCGCCGCGCGGCAGCGTGCTGCGCAGGCGGAAGGGCCGGATGACCTCGGATCAGGACCGTTTCGACCGCACGCCGACGATCGGCGAGGCGCTGCATTTCGACAGGCGGGCGCCCGAGATCCTGCCGACGCCGACGAAGCGGGACAGCCGCATGGACGGCTGGAGCCCGGCTTACGACCGCCGGAAGTCGCCGACCATGGATGCGGTGATGGACGGGGCCATGACCGACCGGGCGCCGGACAAATGGGCCGCGGCGCGGGCACTGGCGGCGATCTTGCGGAGCCATGGCCTGACTGGAACGGCGGCATTGCCCATCACCTACGCATGGATGATGGGCTTTCCGCCTGGCTGGCTCGGACGCGCATTGCGCTCGGCAGTCGCAAGGGGACGTCTGCGGCGAGCCTGATCGTCGAGGCCTTCGGCGACGCGGTGGTGCCGCAGATCCCCGAGGCCATCGGCCGCGCCATCCTGCGCACCGAGGCCGCGCTGAACGCGGTCCTCGGTGGCGCGTCGGAGGATGGTCCCGCTGCGGGTGCCGCATGCACCAGCGCAGACGGCGGCAATGCCGGTGCCGACGATCATGCACCCTCCGTTCGAGAGCCTGCCGCAAGCGCCGATCGCGCCGACAACGCGCCCACCGACGACCCCGCGGATCATGGGGGCACGCCATGACCCGTCGGATTCGCACCGGATATCTCGCCGTGGCTGGCCTCGCCGTGCTGGTGATCGGCTCCGTTTCCGCCACCGACATCGCGCCGCGGCTGATCTGGAACGCTTCCGCCAGTCTTCCCGTCGGGCTCTATCGCGTCGAGCCGCCCACCACGCTCACTCTCGGCGATCTGGTCGCCGTCGATCCGCCCGAACCGCTCGCCCAGTTCGTCGCCGCGCGCGGCTATATCGGCCCCGGTGTGCCGCTGCTGAAGCGCGTCATAGCACTTCCCGACACGCGGGTCTGCCGCACCGGCGCCTCGATCACCGTCGACGGCCAGGTCCTCGGCGCGGCGCGCGAGCGCGACCGCTTCGGTCGACCGCTGCCCACCTGGCAGGGCTGCAGGATTATCGGTGCAGACGAGGTCTTTCTCATGAACCGGGAGGCCGAGGACAGCCTCGATGGCCGCTATTTCGGCCCGCTCCCGGTCGCCAGCGTCACCGCCCGCATCGTCCCGCTCTGGACCGATGCGGCGGGCGACGGCCGCTTCCATTGGCACGGAAGTCGGCCCGCGATCCAACCGCCAACCGCAACCGAAGGGACCAAATGATGCCACAGATCGGAGAATTCACCCGCACGGAAGACGGCTACGAGGGCCGCATCCGCACCGTCACCCTCGACCTGAACCTGGTCTTCGTGCCGACCCACAATGCCGATATCGAGAAGGCCCCGGATTACCGCGTCCACCTCGACAATGAGGACGGCCCGGAGATCGGCGCCGGCTGGACCCACAGCGGCGAGAAGGCCGGAACCTACATCTCGGTCGCGCTCGACGATCCGGCGCTCGCGCAGCCGATCCGCGCGCGGCTGTTCCAGTCCGACGAACAGGGCCGGAACTGGGGCCTGCACTGGTCGTGCCCGAAAAAACGCGACGAGCGGGAGTGAACCATGCCATTCACCGCACCACGTCGTGCCGACGGGCGGGCAAGCGCCGCCCGTCGCATCGCCGCCATTCTTCTTTCCGGTTTGGTCTTTACTGCCGCTCCGGCTGCCGGTCCGCTGGCGCAGACCGTGCAGCCCATGCATCGTCTCGCGCAGGAAAGCCGCGATCCCTTCGCATCCCATGTCGCGGAAGCCTCGCTGCGCTTTGGCATCCCGCCCGGCTGGATCCGCGCCGTGCGCCATGTCGAAAGCGGCGGCAATCCGCACGCCGTCTCGCCGAAGGGCGCCATGGGCCTGATGCAGATCATGCCGGAGACATGGGCGGCGCTGCGCGCCCGCCATGCTCTCGGCCATGATCCGTTCGATCCCCGCGACAACATTCTCGCCGGCGCCGCCTATCTGCGCGAGATGCACGACCGCTACGGCAGCGTCGCCGGCATGCTGGCCGCCTACAATGCCGGACCGGGGCGCTACGACGAACACCTGGTCTCGGGCCGGACCTTGCCGGCCGAGACCCGCGCCTATGTCGCCGCCCTGGCACCGCTGCTCGGCGGCGAGCCGTTGCCCGGGGCCGGTTTCGTCGCCGCCCCGCCGCACGACTGGCGCGAAGCACCGCTCTTCACCAGCAGCATGACCGACACTCCGGACGCAGAGCGACTGCAACCCGACGGTCTGTTCGTGCGCCGGTCGGATGCGGAAATCACGCCATGACCATGCGGATCGCCTATGCGGACCCACCCTATATCGGCTGCGCGCATCTCTACCGCGGTCGTCCCGATTATGCCGGCGAAGTCGATCATGCGGCGCTGATCGAACGGCTGGAACGGGACTACGACGGCTGGATCCTGCATGCCGCCGCGACGCCGCGCTCCTTCGCCGTGCTCGCCCCGCTGGTCGAGCCGACGGGCGCAAGATGGATGGCCTGGGTGAAGGGGTTCGCCGCCTTCAAGCGCAATGTCCCGGTCGCCTGGGCCTGGGAGCCGGTGATCGTCAAAGCCGCGCGCAAGCCCGTGGTCAGCAAGCGACTGGTGCTGCGCGACTGGATCCAGGAAAGCATCACCCTGCGCCGCGGTCTGACCGGCGCCAAGCCCGAAGCTGTCTGTCATTGGTGCTTCGAGATGGTTGCCGCGCGGCCCGAGGATACGCTCGACGACCTGTTTCCCGGCACCGGCGCGGTCACTGCCGCGTGGCATTCCTGGCAGCGGAAATTCACCTTGCCGGACGATCCGCTGCCCGAGGTCGCGCCCTTGGACAGCACCCGCCGGGGGCGATCCCTGCCAAGGGGGCCGTCATGAGCATTCGGCTACCAGATCGCAGCAAAGGATACGACAGGAAAGAACCGGGCGGCGCGGCCCTGCGGACCGCGCCGCCCGGTTTTTTATGGCAGGATAAAGGCCCACGAGGTGCGGGCTTGGGCGGTCGTGGGTTTTCAAGGGGTTATGCCGCGTCTCCGCGATGTGCGCGCTTCAGGCGCGATGTGCGATTTTCTGGCTTTTTCAATGAGTTCTGGAATTTGGCGCGATGTGCGGGATTGCAACCATGAGCAACGAGGAGGAATTCCGTATCCGTCCGGGCCGGATACGCTCGACCCGCGCCCAGCAGGCCCGCCCCTTCATCGCCCAGGCGCTGGCCGCCGCGCAGAAGGCCGGCGGCACCGTCTCGCGCCGGGGCTCCATCGGTTCCGGATCGCGCTCGCGCTTCGGGCGCGGCCAGCGCGCCACTGTGCAGGCCAACCGCCTGATCACCTCGCGCACCCGCGGCGTCGTCATCAAGGCCCGCGTCGTCCGCAATGGCTGGCGCTCGGGCGCCCTGCCCGCCCATCTCGGCTATCTGCGCCGTGACGGCGTCACCCGCGACGGCGCCAAGGCGCGGATGTTCGGCCCGGAGAGCGACCAGGCGGATCACGAGGGTTTCGCCGAGCGCTGCAAGGACGACCGCCATCATTTCCGTTTCATCGTCTCCCCCGACGATGCCGTGGACATGACCGATCTGCGCGGCTTCACCCGCGATCTGGTCAGCCGCATGGAACAGGATCTCGGCACCGGTCTGGACTGGGTCGCTATCGATCACTGGAACACCGGCCATCCGCATGTCCATCTGCTGGTCCGCGGTGTCCGCGACGACGGCGAGAACCTGGTCATCGCGCGGGACTACATCAAGGAGGGCATGCGCGACCGTGCCCGCGACCTGGTAACGCTGGAACTGGGGCCGCGCAGCGAGATCGATATCCGCGCCGCCCTTGTCCGGCAGATCGAAGCCGAGCGCTGGACCGAACTCGACCGCCAGCTGGCCCGCGATGCCGCCCGCAGCGGCGTCATCGACCTCGCACCGCATCCGGACCGGCAGCCCGACGCCTATGCCAGTTTCAAGGTGACCCGGCTGCGCAAGCTGGAGACCCTCGGCCTCGCCGAGCAGCTCAGCCCCGGCCAATGGGTGCTGACCGAGAACGCCCACGCGGTGCTGCGGGAGATGGGAATGCGCGGCGACATCATCAAGCGCATCCATCGCGGCCTCAGCGAACGCGGCATCGAGCGCGGCAGCGCCAGCTATGTGCTGGCCGGCGAGAGCCTCGACGATCCGGTCCTCGGCCGGCTGGTCGAGCGCGGACTCGACGACGAGTTGAAGGGCACCGCCTTTGCCGTGGTCGATGGTGTCGACGGCCGCACCCATCACATCCGCCTGCCCGATCTCGATGCCGCCGGCGACAGCATGCCGGGCTCCATCGTCGAGCTGCGCAAGTTCGACGATGCCCATGGCCGGCGGCGGGTGGCACTGGCCGTCCGTTCCGATCTCGAAATCCGCGCCCAGGTCACCGCCAGCGGCGCCACCTGGCTCGATCGGCAGGCGCTGGCCCGCACCCCGGTCGCGCTCGGCGAGGACGGGTTCGGGGTCGAGGTGCGTCAGGCCATGAAGCAGCGCGCCGAACATCTGATCGAGGAGGGCCTCGCCCAGCGTCAGGGCGGTCGCGTGATCTTTGCGCGCCGGCTGCTCGACCGACTGCGCGACCGCGAGGTGCAGGCGCTCGGCGAGAAGCTCGCCACCGACACCGGCCTGCCCTTCGACCGCGCATCGGCCGGCGAGCATGTCAGCGGCACCTATCGCCGCCGTTTCCTACTCGCCTCAGGGCGCTTCGCCATGATCGACGACGGCCTCAGCTTCAGGCTGTTGCCCTGGACCCCATCGCTGGAACGCCATCGCGGCCGCCATGTCACCGGCAAAGCCCGCGGCGATGGCGGCGTGGACTGGAGCTTCGGCCGCAAACGCGGGCTGGGGCTGTGAACCGGAACGCAGAAAGGAACCTGTCATGACCGGAACGAAGATTCTCTGGGGCCAGATCACCGTGGTCTTCCTGATTGTGCTCGCCTTCATCTGGGCGGCGACGCAATACGTGGCCTGGAGCCTCGGCTTCCAGCCACAGCTCGGCCCGCCCTGGTTCGAACTCTGGGGCATCCCGGTCTATTACCCACCGGCCTTCTTCTGGTGGTGGTATTTTTACGACGCCTACGCCCCGGCGGTCTTCAACATCGGCGGCATCATCGCGGCCTCGGGCGGGTTCCTCGCCATCGGCATCGCCATCCTGATGTCGGTCTGGCGCGCCCGCGAGGCCGAAGACGTCGAGACCTATGGTTCCGCAAGATGGGCGAAGTCCGACGAGGTCCGCGAGGCCGGGCTGCTCGGGCCGGACGGTGTCGTGCTCGGCAAGCTGGGCGAGGACTATCTCCGCCATGACGGCGCCGAGCATGTGCTCTGCTTCGCGCCCACTCGCTCCGGCAAGGGCGTCGGGCTGGTGGTGCCGACGCTGCTGACCTGGCCGGGCTCGGCCATCGTCCACGACATCAAGGGCGAAAACTGGCAGCTTACCGCCGGGTTCCGCGCGAAGCATGGCCGCGTCCTCCTGTTCGATCCGACCAATGCCCAGTCCGCCGCCTACAATCCCTTGCTGGAGGTGCGGCGCGGCGAATGGGAGGTGCGCGACGTCCAGAACATCGCCGACATCCTGGTCGATCCCGAAGGCTCGCTGGAAAAACGCAACCACTGGGAAAAGACCAGCCATGCCCTGCTGGTCGGCGTGATCCTGCATGTGCTCTACGCCGAGGAGGACAAGACCCTCGCGCGTGTCGCCGCCTTCCTCTCAGACCCGCGCCGATCCATCGAGGCGACGCTGGCCGCGATGATGAAGACCCCGCATCTGGGCGAGGCCGGGCCGCATCCGGTCATCGCCAGCGCCGCGCGGGAACTGCTGAACAAATCCGAGAACGAACGCTCCGGCGTGTTGTCGACCGCGATGTCGTTTCTGGGGCTCTACCGCGATCCGGTCGTGGCCCAGGTGACCAGCCGCTGCGACTGGCGCATCGCCGACATGGTGACCGGCCCCGTGCCGACCACGCTCTACCTCGTGGTGCCGCCCTCGGACATCAACCGCACCAAGCCGCTGATCCGGCTGATCCTCAACCAGATCGGCCGGCGGCTGACCGAGGATCTGCGCAGCAAGGACGACCGGCATCGCCTGCTGCTGATGCTGGACGAATTCCCGGCCCTCGGGCGGCTGGATTTCTTCGAATCCGCGCTGGCCTTCATGGCCGGCTACGGGTTGAAGAGCTTTCTCATTGCCCAATCGCTGAACCAGATCGAGCGGTCTTACGGCCCGAACAACGCGATCCTCGACAACTGCCATGTCCGGGTCAGCTTCGCCACCAACGACGAGCGGACCGCCAAGCGGGTCTCGGACGCCCTCGGCACCGCCACCGAGATGAAGGCGATGAAGAACTATGCCGGCCATCGCCTCGCGCCCTGGCTCGGCCATATCATGGTCTCGCGCTCCGAGACCGCCCGGCCGCTGCTGACCCCCGGCGAGGTCATGCAACTGCCGCCCGAGGACGAGATCGTCATGGTGGCCGGCACCCCGCCGATCCGGGCGAAGAAGATGCGCTATTATCAGGACGGGCGGTTTCGGGAACGGGTCATGGAGCCGCCGAAACTGGTGCCCGCAACAGAACCACGGGCCGACGACTGGAGCGCGCTGGCGATCCCGGCAACCCCGGAAGTGCATATCGCGCCCGTGTCCGACGGCACCGGCAGCGAGGACAGCACCGAGTCCGAACAGCGCCTGCAGCCGGAACTGAGCCGGGCGGGCACGGTCGAGCGCCAGGAGCCGATCGAGAACGAATTCGACTTCGGCGAGCCGGACGAGGAAGCCGACGAGGACATCGCCCGCAGCAGCCGCATGACCCGAAACATGCTGACCGTCGCCCGGCAGGCTTCGATGGACAAAGGCGACGGGATCGAGCTCTAGGAGGACGTCATGGCCAGATCACCCCGCAAGAAGCGCCTCTCGGTCTATCTCGAGCCGGAGATCATGCAGGCGCTTTCCGCCCATGCCGCGCGGCGTAACCAGTCCCTGTCGCTCATCGCCGAGGCCGGCATCGCCTCCTTCCTGTCGCCCGACGCCGCCGAGCGGCAGGAGGCGGCGCTGATCCGGCGCCTCGACCAGATGGACCGCCACCTGACCCGGCTGGAGCGCGACCTCGGCATCGCCGTCGAAACGCTCGCCGTCTTCGTGCGCTTCTGGCTCACCACCTCCCCGCCCCTGCCCGAACCGGCCCAGCAGGCCGCGCGCGCCAGCGCCGCCAAGCGCTACGACGCCTTCGTCACCACCCTCGGGCGACGCCTGGCGCAGGGACCGAAGCTCAGGCAGGAGGTCGCGGAGGAGGTGGAACGGGATAAGCCAAAATGCTGATCAAATTCCTGCCATTCCCCAATCGACGTATCGCTTTTCGCACGAGCGGGGATTGTCATTAGGCATTTTGGAATGCGCCGTATGAACTGAACCGCTCCGGGATTGTCGGAGGCTCCAACTCTTGAGTAGGATGGAGCATCATGAGCAAGACGACGAACAAGTTCTCCCCTGAGGTCCGCGAGCGTGCGGTGCGGATAGTTCTCGACGGCGAGGGTCCGCATAGGTCGCACTGGCAGGCAATCGTGTCGATCGCCGCGATGATCCGCTGTTCGGCCAACACGCTGAACGATTGGGTCAAGAAGGCCGAGGTCGACAGCGGCCGGCGCATCAGCGTCTCGACCGACATGGCCGCGAAGAAGGCCCTCGAGCGCGAGAACCCCGAACTGCGGCAAGCCAATGAAATTCTGCGCAAGGCGTGCGCGTATTTTGCGCTGGCGGAGCTCGACCGCCGGACGAAGTGATGGTGTCGTTCATCGATGCGCATCGGGGGATGCATGGGGTCGAGCCGATCTGCAGCGTGCTGCCGATCGCCCCTTCCACCTACTACAGCCATCTGGCGAAGCGGGCCAACCCGGCGCGACAGTCCCACAGGGCGCGCCGTGACGATGCGCTACGCCCCGAGATACTGCGGGTCTTTGAAGAGAACTATCGGGGCTATGGCGTGCGCAAGGTCTGGCGGCAGCTGCGCCGCGAAGGCTTCGACATCGCGCGTTGCTCAGTCGGGAGGTTAATGAAGGGGCTGGGGATCAAAGAGATTATCCGTGGTAAGCCGCACAGGACAACGATCCCGGACAGATCGGCACCACGTCCGCTGGACAAGGTGAACCGCCAGTTCCGCGTGCCTGCGCCGAACATGCTGTGGGTCAGCGACTTCACCTATATCGGCACCTGGAAGGGCTTTGCTTATGTGGCCTCCGTCATCGACGCCTATGCCCGCAAGATCGTCGGCTGGCGCGTCAGCACCTCGGCACATGCAGGCTTCGTTCTCGATGCCCGGGAGCAGGCCGTGCATGACCGGCGGCTCGCCAAGGGCATGGGGCTGGTTCATCATTCGGACCGCGGCCCAATATCTGAGCATTCGCTACAGCGACGGCTGGCGGAAGCGGGCATCGAGCCATCGGTCGGCAGTGTCGGCGACAGCTACGACAATGCGCTGGCCGAGACGATCAACGGGCTGTTCAAGGCCGAGGTCATCCATCGTCGCGGGCCTTGGCGCAGTTTCGAAGCGGTGGAATATGCCACGCTCGAATGGGCGGACTGGTTCAACAACCGCCGCCTGCTGGAGCCAATCGGGAACATCCCACCCGCCGAAACCGAGGCAAACTTCTACGCCGCACCGGAATCCGAACCTATGGCCGCGTAACTAACGAAAATCGGCCTCCGGCAAACCCGGAGCGGTTCAAATCACTTTACGGATCATGCGGACTTGATGCCCTGTTGCCTCTCAATCAGAGTGATCGGAGAAAACTCCTCCAACTGCCCAGCTCTTCCCTTCTATTTCGTTGAAAATTACATGAACATCCTGCTCACCGCACTTCCCAATACGAGAAAGTTCGCGGGTAAAAACTTTCGCAATCTCTGCTTTTTGTTCCTGAGAACGACCGGCAAGGAATTCAATTCTAACTACAGGCACGGCAGCCTCCATCCAAAAGTTTCTGAATTCTAACTATCAGTCGGGTCAAATCGCTCCGTTACGGGCAATTATCTCTAACCGAATCTCAGTCAGCACAATAAAATTGTGCACACCCAGCGACGATACTCCATAGGCAACGTGAGATATTTGACTTGCTACGTGGCCATCGACGGACCGGAGAGGGTAATGATCGCAGGCGCAACGAAAGTTTGCTACATGATCGCTCATCTCATGGTGCAGGCTCGAGCGCCCGAGGGCGATTCCTGCAGTTAGTTGTCAAGTCAGTAAAGCTCGGCGGAAGCGATGGCCAATTCCGCGAAGTCGCTCTATTGGCTCATTGGAAAAGACAAATCTCAAATACCTAGCGGTTTCCTGATCCCCCCAGCCTTCCATTGAGGTGGCAGCGACCGCCCCCTTTTCGAACAAGCGACGCGAGGCTTCCGCGCCGGTGATGCCGAGAGCGCTGACATCGGTCATCATCGTCCAGCCTCCGTGAGGCGGTATGATCGGGACGAGATCCTGAAGCTCCTCCAGCATCAGATCGCGCCGTCTTTGCCACTCGTCAACTGCGGCCTTCACATCGTCCTCGGGTAATTCGAGCGCGGTCTTGGCAGCGGCAGCCGACAAACCAACTGTTGTCCCTGAATTCGTAACGGCCGCCAACGAGACATTCTCAATTACATCCTGCGGGCCCACAATCCAACCCACCCGCCATCCGATCATTCGGAACTCTTTCGAGACCGAGCCGATCGTGACGGTCCTTTCCGCCATGCCGGGGAAGCTGGCCGGATGAATGACCTGTCGGCCATCGTAAAGGATGCGTTCCATTGCGGCGTCATAAATCAGCAAAAGGTCACGCTCGCGGCAGAGCTCGGCAATAGCTGCCCACTCCTCGAAAGTGAGCACCGATCCAGTTGGAAGGTTGGGGTTCATCAGCAAAATCGCCCGCAAGCGGGGAATCTTCGCAGCCGCTCGCAAGACGTCGAGATCAAGCCGCCAGCCACTCTCGGTAGGCCGGAAGGGCACAAGATGTGCCTCGCCCCCTACGAGACGGGTCCGGTTCAGCAAGCCAGCATACACTGGCGCGGTCAGCAATACACCGTCACCGGCCTCAATGGTGGCCAGAAGGACGTCGAGAATCCCGGTCCATGCACCCGCGCACACGATCGCGGACTTCTGCCAGTCATAGTTCACCCCGCTTTGGCGTGCTACGTGGGATGCAATTGCCCGGCGCAGGCTGTCATGGCCGAGGAGAGGAATGTAGCTGTTGGTCGAATCCGCAGTAACGGCATCTTTGGTAGCCTGCACAATACTCTCGTGCGGCAAAAGATCGGTATCGATGTTTTCCATGCGCAGCAGATTTGGATCAGTTGAAGCATCGGCCAGTGCGGCCATGCGATCGACACCGAGTGGAGTCATGTGAAGCAAACGAGAGGGGCGCTTCATTTAACTTGATCCTTTCTGTTAAAAGTGGGGTGCTCAAGTGATCGTTACGGCTCTCGCCAAGACTTAGTAGGCATTAGCTACCGATGCACTCACCGCGCGAGGCATATTGGAATTCCATTGGTGACTCGTCCGACATCAATAGGCCTTTCGAGCACTGTGAAGCGCTCCAAGGCACTGAATGCCTTCCATTGTACTGCGCGCATGGTTCCACCTTCGCCACTGCGCGAGAAGTTTGTCGGAGTACCATCTTGCAAGTCGATTCAACTCATCCACTTTCACGCGGACGACCGGCATTTGCCTTTCCTGTCCTGATCATAGATTGGTGCTCACTGTGTGAGCGAGGGGATCTTCCCGGTCGCACCAAAGTCCACAGCGTTTGACAGGCTGCCCACCTCCTCCTCCTCCGATAGCGTTGTCGACTTTGTGTTGACACCAGTTTGTCGTCTTGCAGTCGGCAAGGTCAAGCAGTTTGTGTCGTCTCCGCAGATATATTTTGTCGTTCGCCGTCGGCCGTTTCGTCGCAAAGGTGAACGGGCTCGGCACAAGATCATGCGGAGGCCAAGCATTATCTATTGTTTTAAAACATTATTTTCCAACGAAAGTAAAATTCTGTGAATAGTTTTCCTTCATGAACTCGATGAAGTTGTCACGGAATTGTCGAGTGTGGGCATGGGCAAGTTCGTCTGCCTTGTCGACGTCCCGAGCACGAATCGCCTCCAACATCTCGGTATGCTCGTCCGTCAGCAGATAGCTGTCGTTGCTGCGCTCGATATAGTCGAAATGCAGGTGCAGCATGCGGCGGCCCTGGTTCAGCAGCCGCTCGTAGAAGGCAGCCAAGTAGGGATTCCGGCCCGCGACGGCGATGGCCATGTGGAACTGCTTGTTGGCCTCTGACATCAGCAGATGGTTGCCGTTCTTGACCGCGGTTTCGAACTCGGCCTGGCGCGCGGCAATGGCCTTCAGGTCCGCCTCGCTGCGCAGTTCGGCTGCAAGACGTGTGTTCATCCGCTGCGCGACGTCCAGCGCCTCGACATATTTCGGGAAGCTCAGTACATCGATTGGGGCCACAATGGTAGAGCGGTTCGACAGCGTCACCACGAGGTCGTCTCCCGACAGGCGGATCAGTGCCTCGCGGACGGGAGAGCGGGACATGCCGAATCGCTCGGCCAGAGTCGTCTCGTCCAGCAACGCTCCGGGCTCCAGGGCGAGGGACAGAATTTCGTCGTGCAAGGTCTGATAGACGAAGCGCCAGCCCGTCCCCTTGGCGTGCCTGATCTCAGCTTCTTCGGCCAAACGCGTTCTCCTGCCGGTGTTTTCTGCACCCGATGATAGGGCCAGCCGAAAGCCAATGTCGACACAAAGTTTTTGTTGACGTGTCGTCATTGTGTCGCCATGTTGATTCTTGTCGGCACAATGCTGACAAGAAAAATGCCGCAGAGACGACAAGAATACCGACAAGCACTGGGAGACTGACATGCTGATGAAGAAGATCTCGAAGCCTGCGACAATGATGGCCCTAGCTGTTGCGCTCTCGGCGGGTGCCGCGCCCGCACAGGAAACGAGCGGTTACTGGCAAAAAGTTCAAGACGCCGGAAAGCTGCGCTGTGGCGCCGCAATCGCAGCACCATATTTGATGCGCGATCCTGCGACCGGCGAATATTCTGGATTTTTTGCTGATATATGCCGCGATTTCGCCGCCGTACTGAGCGTTCAGCCCGAGTTCGTTGACACGACATGGGATAATATCGTTGCAGGCCTGCAAGCCGGGAAGTGGGATGTCTCTCTCGCGCTCAGCCGGACACCGACCCGTGCAATGGCAATCAACTTCTCTGACGCGGCAATGGAGTATAAAACCTCCTTTATCTATCGCAACGACAACCCAAAATTCGACGATAATCCTACTTCATTCGCGGATATCGATGTCGCCGGTAACACGTTTGTAGTTATGTCAGGTTCCTCACAGGATAAGACCGTCACCGATGCGACAAAAAACGCTACGATCGTGCGCCTGCCAGGGCATGATGAAGCTCGCTTGGCAATCATGTCGCGCCGCGCAGATGTTCTTGTCGATGCGTCCGACGCCAACGCTATTTATGTTGAGATGAATCCTGATTGGGCGGTGTTGTTCAATCCAGAGCCGCCGCTCGCAGAATACGGTGTGGGGTTCGGTCTGCCACAATCCCTGACTTATCAGGAAGTTCAGGTGGCAAATATTTTTATCGAGCAGCTCCGCGCTACCGGCAAGGTTGAGGAATACATTGCGAAAGCCGTTGCGGAGGTTGCCGCTGCGGGGAAGAATTAATCTCTCCCCTGTGACGACAGGACAACAAAGTTAGGCGACGGGCCGGCGCGGGAGGCGGCGGCCCGTAGAAAAAGCCATGTTCGGGAGAGTAGTCGATGGCGAATAAGCAGGAAGGGTCCGCGCTGGTCCAAATCAGCGATCTTCACAAAAGCTACGGTCCGAATGTTCAGGTTCTTAAAGGGCTGAACATCGAGATGATGCCCGGCGAACGGGTGGTCGTGATCGGCCCTTCGGGTGGGGGCAAGTCCACGTTGCTGCGTGTGGTCATGGGGCTTGAGGAAATCCAGGGCGGCAGCATCAACTTCGGCGGCAAGCCCTATATCACCGCCAAAGGACGCAAGACGGTCATCGACACCGAGGTCCGAAAGCAGATCGGCATGGTCTTCCAGCACTACACCCTGTTCCCGCATCTGAGCATCATGGAGAACCTGATCCTTGCCCCGCGCAAGGTCCATGGAGAAAGCCGCGCTTCCGCCCGCGAACGCGGACAGCAAATCCTGGAACGCTTCGGCTTGGGCGCCAAGGCGGATGCCTATCCCAGCCAGTTGTCCGGTGGCCAAAAACAGCGCGTCGCCATCGCCCGCGCGCTGATGCTGGATCCCAAGCTGATGCTGTTCGACGAGGTGACCTCGGCGCTCGACCCAGAACTGGTGGCGGAGGTCGAGGCGGTGATCCTGCAACTGGCCGGACAGGGCATGCCGATGATGATGGTGACCCATGACATGTGGTTTGCCAGGAACGTCGCCAGCCGGGTGATCTTCTGCGCCGGCGGCGTGGTGGTCGAGGACGGCCCGCCCGAACAGGTGCTGGGCGACCCGCGCGAAGAACGCACCCGCGAGTTCATCAACCGCGTCTTCCACATCAAGGCCTGAGGCGCGCCATGGATTACACACTCGACATAGGGGCGGTCACCCGGAACATGGGTCCGCTGATGGACGGGCTTTGGGTGACGCTGCAACTGACGCTTGCGGCAAACGTGATCGGGGTCATCGCCGGCTTCGCACTGGCCCTGCTGACCACCAGCAAGCTCGCCGTCTTGCGCTGGCCGTCCATGCTGTTCGTGGAATTCTTCCGCTGCACCCCGGCCATCGTCCAGATCGTCTGGTTCTTCTATTGCGTGCCGATGATCTTCAACGTGTTCTGGGGCCCGGTCTTCATGGGCGTCGTCGCCCTGGGCCTGAACCTGACCGCCTTCAATGCCGAAGCCTATCGCGCCTCGATCCAGGCGGTCCCGCGCGAGCATCTGGATGCCGGCATCGCGCTTGGCCTGTCGCCCACGCAGCGGATCCTGAACATCGTGCTGCCGCAGGCGTTGCGCAATTCGGTTCCAGTGCTGCTGACCAACGGGATCGGCATCTTCCAGCAAAGTGCGCTGGTCGCCATCGTCGGCGTCGCCGACCTGATGTATCAGGGCAAGACGCTGGCCACGGCCACCTATCGCCCGATCGAGACCTTCACGGTCGTTGCCCTGATCTATCTCGCCATCTCCTACCCGGTCGGCCAGTTCGTGAACTGGCTGGAACGCCGGCAGAGCCATTCCTGAGGAGGGACGGATATGGGTATGACACTGGATTTCTCGATCCTGCTGCGCTTTACCGATGCGCTGGCGCTGGGGCTGTGGACCACGATCAAGCTGACCTTGCTGTGCATCGTCCTGGGCACCTCGCTGGGCTTCGTCATCGGCTTGCTGCGCAGCAGCGGCAATGCCTTCGTCCGCGGCCTGCTGGGCCTTTATGTCGAGCTGTTCCGGGGCACGCCGGTGCTGATCCAGCTGTTCTGGGTCTTCTTCTGCCTGCCGCTGATCCTGGGGGTCGAGTTCTCGAACTTCGTTTCGGCCACCATCGCCCTGACGCTCTATATGGGCGCGATCACCTCCGAGACCTTCCGCGCCTCGCTGCGTTCGGTGGGCCGCGAGCAGATGGATGCCTGTGTGGCGCTTGGCCTGCCGCGTGCGGCGCAGATCGTGAACGTGATCCTGCCGCAGGCGGTGCTGCGCGCCGTGCCGACACTGCTGTCGAACGCCGTCTCGTTGTTCAAGGAAAGCGCGCTGGTCTCGGCCGTGGGCATGGCCGACCTGATGTTCATCGGCCAGAACATCTCGAACAACACGGCCCGTCCCGTCGAGGTGCTGACCGTGGTTGCCGGCATCTACTTCGTCATCGCCTTCCCCCTCACGCGGGCCGTCACCGTCGTCGAGCAGAAGCTGCTGCGCAAATTCTCCGCATAATTTACTGAAAAGAAAGGAAACACCATGAAACTGCAAGGTGTCATGCCCGCCCTTGTCACGCCCTTCGACGCGGCCGGCAAGATCGACTTCGCCGCTTTCGAGAAGCTGCTGACCAACCTGCGCGAAGCCGGCGTCTCGGGCTGGGTGCCCTGCGGCTCCTCGGGCGAATACAACTTCATGTCCGACGAGGAACGCGACAGCGTGCTGAAATTCGTCAAGGACTTCGCCAAGCCGGGCGAGATCCTGATCGCCGGCACCAACGCGCCCTCGACCGCCGGCGTCATCGCCAACACGCTGCGCGCCAAGGAAATGGGCTATGATGCCGTGCTGCTGGCGACGCCCTTCTACACCAAGCCGACGCAGGCCGAGCTGATCAAGCATTTCCAGACGGTGCTGGACGCCACCGACATGCCCATCGTGCTCTACAGCTATCCCGACAAGGACGGAATCGAGCTGGGCTGGGAGGTGCTGGACGCGCTGGCCGACGATCCGCGCATCATCGGCATCAAGGAAAGCTCGGGCTCGCTGCAACGCGCCATCGGCATCGCCACCCGCTACAAGGACCGCATCCAGCTGGTCTCAGGTTCGGACGACATCGCACTGGACTTCATGCTCTGGGGCGCCGACGCTTGGATCTGCGGCCCGGCCAACTGCATGGCCAAGGCGGTCTGCGATCTGGACCGCACCTATCGCTCGGGCGATCTGAACAAGGCGCGCGAACAGATGGCAACGCTTTATACTGCGATGAACATCCTGGAATCGGGCAAGTTCGTGCAGAAGCTGAAATACGGCTGCGAAATCCAGGGCACGCCGGCCGGCGAATGTCGCGCGCCTCTCGGCCCGCTGACGGAAGAGGAAAAGGCCGATTTCCGCAAGGCCATGGAGCCGATCCTGAACTGGTAAGCCGACCTGGCCGGGCGGCAAACACCGCCCGGCCGCCACTGTCGAAGGGAGGAGGACAGGCATGACCACGGTCATCGTCGGCGCAGGCATCATCGGCACCGCCATCGCTTATGAGTTGCAAAAACGCGGTCGGCAGGTCGTCCTGCTGGACAGGGGCGAAGTCGGACACGGCGCCTCTTACGGCAATATGGCCTCGATTGCGGTGACGGAATTCATGCCCGCCTCGCGCCCCTCGGTCTGGAAACAGATCCCCGGCTGGATGCTGGACCCCGAAGGTCCGGTCCGCGTCAGCCCCCGCTACATGCCGAACCTGATCCCCTGGTTCATGCGGTTCATCGCCGCCTCGCGCCCCTCGAAGCTGCGCCAGCTGGAGGCGCAGGGCGCGGCACTGTGCTTGCGCGTCTACGACGACCTGCTGCCGCTGCTGCGCGAAACGGGCCTTGAGGGCGAGCTGACCGAAGAAGGCTGCCTGTCGCTTTACAGCGACGAGGCCGAATTCCGCGCCGACCGCGAGCATATCGAGATCCTCGAACGCTTCGGCTTTCCGCACCGGCGGCTGACCGGCGCCGAGGCGCGCGAACTGGAACCGGAACTGTCGGACGGCATCGGCATCGCCGTGCTGTTCCCGCAGAACCGCAGCCTGCGCGACCCGCATCGGGTGGTCGTCGCGCTTGCCGACCGCTTCGCCGCCCTGGGCGGACGGATCGAGCACGGCGAGGTCGCAGGCTTCGACCGCAGCGACCGCATCACCGCGGTGCGGCTGAAGGACGGCCGCACCATCCCCGCCGATGAGGTGGTGATCTGCGCCGGCGCCCATAGCGCGCGGCTCTCGAAGCTGCTGGGCGAGCCGATGCCGCTGGAAACCGAGCGCGGCTATCACACCCAGATCATGTCGCCCGGCATCTCGATGCGGCATTCGATCATCTGGCCCGCGCGCGCCTTCATGGTCACGCCTACGGCGGGCGGCATCCGCGTCGGCGGCACGGTCGAGATGGCGGGGTTGGACGCCGCGCCGGATTATCGCCGCGCCAAGATCACCGTGAAGCGCGCCCGCGAGGCACTGCCGAACCTGGCTTGCGAGGATTTCACCGAATGGATGGGCCACCGCCCGGCCTTCCCCGACACCGTGCCGGTCATGTCGGCCTCGGCCAGGGTGCCGGGCGTGTTCTACGCCACCGGCCACGGGCATCTTGGCGTCACCTATGCGGCGACCACGGCCCGGCTGATGGGCGACCTGATCACCGGCGCGCCGCCGCCCGTCGACATGCGCCCCTATCGTATCGACCGTTTCTGAACAGGAGCATCCCATGACGCAAAAGGTTTGTCTGATTACCGGCGGGGGCCGCGGCATGGGTGCCGCCGTCGCGCGCGAAATGGCCTCGCGCGGCTACAGGCTGGCGCTGATGTCGCCTTCGGAAAGCTGCGAGACGCTGGCGGCGGAACTGGGCGGCGTCGCCCGGCGCGGCGTCGCGCAAAGCGAAGACGACATCCGGGGTATCTTCGATCTGACGATGTCCAGCTACGGCCGCATCGACGCGGTGCTGAACCATACCGGCCACCCGCCCAAGGGCGATCTGCTTGAGATCACGGATGAGAACTGGGATCTCGCCAACGACATGATCGTGAAGTCGGTCGTCCGCATGGCGCGGCTGGTGACGCCGGTCATGCAGGAGCAGGGCGGCGGCGCGATCGTCAACATCACCACCTATGCGGCCTTCGAGCCCTCGCTGTGGTTCCCGGCCTCCTGCGTCTATCGCGCGGGCGTGTCATCCTTCACCAAGCTTTACGCCGACCGTTACGGCGCCGACAACATCCGCATGAACTGCCTGCTTCCGGGCTTCACCGACAGCCTGGACGTAGAGAAATTCGGCGACCTGACGGCGCTGAAACGCATCGGCAAGGTCGAGGAGCAGGCCAAGGCCGCCGCTTTCCTGCTGACCGACGATTCAAGCTACATCACCGGCCAAAGCCTTCGGGTCGATGGCGGTCTGACCCGGCATATGTGAGGAACAAGATGCAGACCAAGCTCTATATCAATGGCGAATGGGTAGCCCCGGCCGAGGGCGGCACGCTGCCGGTCATCGACCCGGCGACCGAGGAGGTGTTTCACCACATCCCCGCCGCCACCGCCCCCGATGCCGAAATGGCCGTCGCCGCCGCGCGCGAGGCGTTCGATAAAGGCCCCTGGCCGCGCATGACCGGCGCCGAGCGCGCGAAATACCTGCGCGCCATCGCCCAGGGCATCCGCGACCGACTGCCGGAACTGGCGCATATGGAGACGCGCGACAACGGCAAGCCGCTGCCCGAATCCGAATGGGATCTGTCGGATGCGGCCGGCTGCTTCGACTTCTACGCCGATCTCGCCGAGGAACTGGACGGCGAGGTCGAGGAGATCGCGCTGGCCGACGACCGTTTCACGGCAAAGGCGGTGCGCGAGCCGCTGGGCGTCGCGGTCGCCATCGTGCCCTGGAACTATCCGCTGCTCATGGCCTCGTGGAAGGTCGCGCCGGCACTGGCGGCAGGCTGCACCATGATCCTGAAGCCGGCCGAGACCACCTCGCTGACCGCGCTGGAACTGGGTGCCATCGCCGAGGCGGCGGGCCTGCCCAAGGGGGTGCTGAACATCCTGTCGGGCAAAGGCTCGGTCGTGGGCCAGGCGCTGGTCGAGCATCCGCAGGTCGACAAGGTGGCCTTCACCGGCTCGGGCCCGGTCGGCTCGCGGATCATGGCGACGGGCGCCCGCGACATCAAGCGCATCAGCCTGGAGCTGGGCGGCAAGTCTCCCTTTGTCGTCTTCGCCGACAGCGAGATCGAAAAGGCGGTCGAATGGATCATGTTCGGCATCTTCTGGAACCAGGGCCAGGTCTGCTCGGCCACCTCGCGCGTGCTGGTCGAGGCGTCGCTCTATCCACGCCTGCTGGAGCGGCTGGTCGAGGAAGCGCAGAAGATCAGGATCGGCAACGGTCTGGACGAGGGCACGCTGCTCGGCCCGCTGGTCAACAAGAGCCAGTATGAGGACGTCCTGCGCCATATCGACCGCGCCGTCGAACAAGGCGCCACCGTCGCCTGTGGCGGCCGGCATGACGGCTTCGACAGGGGTTTCTGGGTCGCGCCCACCGTGCTGACCGACACGGCGCCGGACAGCGACGCCTGGGTCGAGGAGATCTTCGGCCCCGTGGTCTGCATCCGCCCCTTCGACACCGAGGACGAGGCGATCCGGCTGGCCAACGACTCGCGCTTCGGCCTGGCCGCGGCGGTGATGTCGGCCGACGAGGCGCGCTGCGAGCGCGTCGCCCGCGCCTTCCGCGCCGGCATCGTCTGGATCAACTGCAGCCAACCCACCTTCACCGAGGCGCCATGGGGCGGCTACAAGCAATCCGGCATCGGTCGCGAACTGGGCCGCTGGGGTCTGGATAACTATCTGGAAACCAAGCAGATCACCAGCTTCGTCAGCGAAGAACCCTGGGGATGGTATCTGAAATGACCTTCGAGAAGTCCCTCGACATCCTGCTGGTGCATTGCCAGGGCGAAAGCGGCAACGTGCTGGTGGGCGGGGCGCCCGAGATTCCGGGCGCCACCATCCTCGACAAGATGAACCACCTCAACGAGGTCGACCCGTCGCTGCGGCTGTTCCTGACGCGCGAGCCGCGCGCGCAGGTGGTTCATACCACCAACCTGCTGCTGGCACCGACGCGGCCCGATGCCGATGCCGCCTTCATCGTGCTGCAACCGGACCGTGCCCATCCGATGTCGGGGTCAAATTGCATCTGCGTGGTGACGGCGCTGCTGGAATCCGGCCGGGTGAAGATGGTCGAGCCGGAAACCGTGGTGCGGCTCGACACTGCCGTCGGGCTGATCCTGGCCCGCGCGCAATGCGAAAACGGCCGCTGCCTCTCGGTCAGCCTCGACAACGTACCGGCCTTCGTTCAGCAGCTTGACGCAATAGTCTCGACCCCGAAATGGGGCACGATCAAGGCCGATATTGCCTTTGGCGGCCTCTACTACGCCCAGATCGACGTGGACCAGGTCGGCCTGCGCATCGTCCCCGAGGCAGCCCGCGCCCTGGCCGAGGCCGGGACTGAAATCAAGGCGCTGTTGGCCGAACAGATCTCGGTCCAGCACCCCGAGATACCAAATCTGAACTACATTGCCTTTGTGATGTTCCGCGACTACCAGCCAGACGGGTCGGTCATCACCTGTACCACGCTGAAACCTGGCCGGGTCGATCGCTCGCCTTGTGGCACGGGGTCGTCCGCGAACCTAGCGGTGCTGCATGCGCGTGGGATGGCGGCGACTGGCGACAAGCGACTTTCGCACAGCATCATTGGTGGCACCTTTACCGCCGAGATCCTAGGTGAAACCACAGTCGGCAACCGTCCCGCGATCATACCCCGCATCACCGGACAGGGCTATGTCTTCGGTCGCCAGCAGTTGCGACTGGATCCACAGGATCCATTCGCGCAGGGCTTTGCCATGTCGGACACCTGGGGTCCGCAGGTCGGCGAGTTATGACGCCTTCCGGACAATCCATCCTCGTGACCGGCGCGACCGGCGCCATCGGGCGGGCGATCTGCCATGCGCTGGTCGTCGAGGTCGCGCAGGTCGTCGTCACCGATGTGAACGCCGAAGGCGCCGAGGCAACCGTGGCCCAGATCGTGGCGCAGGGCGGCAAGGCGCGCGCGCTGGCCAGCGACATCTCACAGCCCGAGGGCTGCCGTGCGATCGTCGAGAATGTCATCGCCACCGAAGGCGCCATCGGCGTGCTGTGCAACAATGCCGGTATCAACCGGCGCGGCAACCTTCTGTCGCTGACGCCCGAGGATTGGCGGCTGTCCTTCGCCATCAATGTCGACGCGATGTTCCACCTGTGTCAGGCCGCCCTGCCCCACATGATCGCGGCGGGCGGCGGCGCCATCGTCAATACAGCCTCGCAATGGGGGCTTTACCCCGCACCGAACCATATCGCCTATAACGTGACCAAGGCGGCGGTGGCGAGCTTCACACAGAACCTCGCCCGCGACTATGCGCCCGACAAGATCCGCGTGAACGCCGTCTGCCCCGGTGAGATCCACACCCCCATGCTGGAGGCGGGGGTCAAGCGTGCGGGCCGCACCATCGCGGACCTGGACAGGATGGTGCCCTTCGGTCGCATCGGCAAACCCGAGGAAGTGGCGGCGCTGGTCGCTTTCCTCGCCTCGGACGAGGCCGCCTTCATGTGCGGCTCACTGGTCGAGATCACCGGCGCGCAAGCTGTGGCCTAAGCAGGATCCACGGAACCGCGGCCCCATCATGTAACAGTCCCCAGCAAAGGAAATACGAAGATGTTGACGGAAATCAGAACGCAAAACGCCCCCGGCGCGGTCGGACCGTTTTCCCAGGCGATCCAGGTCGGGAATCTTCTTTTCGTATCGGGTCAGTTGCCCATAGATCCCACGACCGGCGAGTTTGCGTCGGATGACGCCGTGGCCCAGGCCGAGCAATGCCTGCAGAACCTGACCGCCATCGCCGAGGCGGCCGGAACGGATCTGTCGAAGACGGTCAAGACCACGGTCCTCCTGACCGATCTGGGCAAGTTCGCCGAGATCAACACGGTCTATGCCCGCTTCTTCGCGGAGCCCTATCCTGCCAGGGCCTGCTACGAGGTTTCGGCCCTGCCGAAAGGTGCAAAAGTCGAGATCGAAGCCATCATCGCAATTTAAGCGGCCTTCTGCCGCTTAGGGCTTCGGTTCCAACTACCTGTTCCGTTCCGGACAGCGAATCCAATGTCGCTTTTTTCCTCCCAAGCGGCATCGGATGGGGCGCTCACCGCCCTGCCTCCCCAAGGTGCCCGGCATGTGGCCGGGCACCTACCTCTCGAAAGGACCCATCATGTTCCGGAAGATATTGGTATCGAATCGTGGTGAGATTGCGATTCGGGTGATGCGGGCGGCGAACGAGTTGGGGAAGAAGACCGTCGCGGTCTATGCCGAGGAGGACAAGCTCAGCCTGCACCGCTTCAAGGCCGATGAGGCGTATCGCATCGGCGGCGGGCTCGGGCCGGTGGCGGCCTATCTCAGCATCCCCGAGATCATCCGCGTCGCGAAGGAATCGGGCGCCGATGCGATCCATCCGGGCTACGGGCTGCTCAGCGAAAACCCCGATTTCGTCGATGCCTGCACGGCGGCCGGGATCGCCTTCATCGGCCCGTCCTCGGACACGATGCGCGCGCTGGGGGACAAGGCCAGCGCCCGGCGGGTGGCAATCAAGGCCGGCGTGCCGGTGATCCCGGCGACCGAGGTGCTGGGCGAGGATTTCGACGCCATCCGGCGCGAGGCCGAGGAAATCGGCTATCCCCTGATGCTGAAGGCCAGCTGGGGCGGCGGCGGGCGCGGCATGCGGCCGATCAACTCGCCTGACGAGCTGGAGGCCAAGGTCCGCGAGGGCCGGCGCGAGGCCGAGGCCGCCTTCGGCAATGGCGAGGGCTATCTGGAAAAGATGATCCTGCGCGCCCGCCATGTCGAGGTGCAGCTCTTGGGCGACGGCCATGGCGGGCTCTATCACCTTTACGAACGCGACTGCACCGTGCAGCGCCGCAACCAGAAGGTCGTCGAGCGCGCCCCGGCGCCCTATCTGACCGACGAGCAGCGCGCCGAGGTCTGCGAACTGGCGCTGAAGATCGGCCGCGCCGTCGGCTATCGCAACGCCGGCACCGTCGAATTCCTGATGGATATGGACAGCCAGCGGTTCTACTTCATCGAGGTGAACCCGCGCGTCCAGGTCGAGCATACCGTGACCGAAGAGGTCACCGGCATCGACATCGTCCAGGCCCAGATCCTGATCGCCGAGGGCGCGACGCTGGCCGAGGCCACCGGCACCGCCAGCCAGGCTGACGTGCGGCTGAACGGCCACGCCCTGCAATGCCGGGTCACCACCGAAGACCCGCTGAACAATTTCATCCCCGATTACGGCCGCATCACCGCCTATCGCAGCGCCACCGGCAATGGCATCCGCCTTGATGGCGGCACCGCCTATTCCGGCGGCGTGATCACGCGCTATTACGATTCGCTGCTGGTCAAGGTCACGGCGCACGCCCAGACGCCGCAAAAGGCCATTACCCGCATGGACCGGGCGCTGCGCGAGTTCCGGGTGCGCGGGGTGGCGACGAATATCGAATTCGTCATCAACCTGCTGAAGCACCCGACCTTCCTTGATGACAGCTACACCACCAAGTTCATCGACACCACGCCGGACCTGTTCGCCTTCCGAAAGCGTCGCGACCGGGCGACCAAGCTGTTGATCTATATCGCGGATATTTCCGTGAACGGCCACCCCGAGACCGCCGGCCGGCCCCGCCCCGCGGCCGAGGCGCGCAAGCCCGTGCCGCCCGCGCCCCGCGCCGAACCCGCGCCCGGCACGCGGCAGCTCCTGGAAAGCCAGGGCGCGAAAGCCGTCGCCGACTGGATGCTGGACCAGAAGCGGCTGCTGGTCACCGACACCACCATGCGCGACGGCCACCAGAGCTTGCTGGCGACAAGGATGCGCTCAATCGACATGATCCGGGTGGCGCCGGCCTATGCCGCCAACCTGCCCGGCCTGTTCAGCGTCGAATGTTGGGGCGGCGCGACCTTCGACGTGGCCTATCGCTTCTTGCAGGAATGTCCCTGGCAGCGGCTGCGCGACCTGCGCGCGCGGATGCCGAACCTGATGACGCAGATGCTGCTGCGGGCCTCGAACGGCGTCGGCTACACCAATTACCCCGACAATGTGGTGCGCGAATTCGTCCGCCAGGCGGCCGAGACCGGGGTCGACGTGTTCCGCGTCTTCGACAGCCTGAACTGGGTCGAGAACATGCGCATCGCCATGGATGCGGTGATCGAATCGGGCAAGATCTGCGAGGGCACGATCTGCTATACCGGTGACCTGCTGGACCCAGCGCGGCCGAAATACGACCTGCAATATTACCTGAAGATGGCGCGCGAGCTGCGCGACGCCGGCGCGCATGTGCTGGGGCTCAAGGACATGGCGGGGCTGTTGAAACCGGCCTCGGCCAGCATCCTGGTGCGGGCGCTGAAAGAGGAAATCGGCCTGCCGGTGCATTTCCACACCCATGACACCGGCGGGCTCAGTGGCGCCACGATCCTGGCCGCGGCCGAGGCCGGCGTCGATGCGGTCGATTGCGCCATGGATGCGTTTTCCGGCAATACCTCGCAGCCCTGCCTGGGGTCCGTGGTCGAGGCGCTGCGCCACACCGGGCGCGACACCGGGCTCGACATCGCCGCGATCCGCGAGATCAGCAATTATTGGGAAGCCGTGCGCGGGCAATATGCGGCCTTTGAATCCGGCCTGCAGGCGCCCGCCTCCGAGGTCTGGCTGCACGAGATGCCCGGCGGCCAGTTCACCAATCTCAAGGCCCAGGCGCGCTCGCTTGGCCTTGAAGAGCGCTGGCACGAGCTCGCCCAGGCCTATGCCGATGCCAACCAAATGTTCGGCGATATCGTCAAGGTGACGCCCTCGTCCAAGGTGGTGGGCGACATGGCGTTGATGATGGTGGCGCAGGGGCTCTCGCGGGCGCAGGTCGAGGACCCGGCCGTCGAGGTCGCCTTCCCCGACTCGGTCGTGGACATGATGAAGGGCAACCTGGGCCAGCCCCCCGGCGGCTGGCCCGAGGCGCTGCAACGCAAAGTGCTGAAGGGCGAGGCGCCGCTGACCAGCCGCCCCGGCGCCTCGATGCCGCCGGTCGATCTGGAGGCGGTGCGCGCCGAGGTCATCCGCCAGCTGGAAGGCAAGGCGGTCGATGACGAGGACCTGAACGGCTACCTGATGTATCCCAAGGTGTTTTTGGACTACATGGGCCGGCACCGCATGTATGGCCCGGTGCGCACCCTGCCGACGCGGACCTTCTTCTACGGCATGGAGCCGGGCGAGGAGATCGAGGCCGAGATCGACCCCGGCAAGACGCTGGAGATCCGCCTGCAGGCGGTGGGCGAGACCGACGAGCTGGGCGAGGTCAAGGTCTTCTTCGAGCTGAACGGCCAGCCCCGGGTG
The DNA here is from genome assembly GCF_046335115.1 of Paracoccus sp. P2. Lineage (NCBI taxonomy): Bacteria > Pseudomonadati > Pseudomonadota > Alphaproteobacteria > Rhodobacterales > Paracoccaceae > Paracoccus > Paracoccus sp. P2. The sequence goes on from NZ_JBGOSN010000037.1 coordinate 36,792, forward strand.
ATCCGGGTGCCGAACCGTCTGGTCAAGGCGCAGACCGCCGCGCGTCCCAAGGCCGATCCGGCGAACCCCGCCCATATCGGCGCCCCGATGCCGGGCGTGGTGGCCTCGGTCGCGGTGACGCCCGGCCAGACCATCCCCCCCGGCGCCCTGCTGCTGACCATCGAGGCCATGAAAATGGAAACCGCAATCCACGCCGACCGGGCAGGAACCGTCAAAGCCGTCCACGTCACACCAGGACAACAAATCGACGCAAAAGACCTCATGATCGAAGTCGAGTAGACGATTCAGCTCTAGCAAAGAGGAGAACAGAACAATGTCAACGATTGAGACACTTAACGATCTTTCCGCAGTCGTCGCCGCCGACCGCACCCATGTCTGGCACCATCTGAGCCAGCACAAGCAATACGAGACCGTCGACCCGCGCGTCTTCGTCGAGGGCAAGGGCATGCGGCTGTGGGACGCCACCGGGCGCGAGTTCCTGGACGGGCTCTCGGGCGGGGTCTGGACGGTGAACGTGGGCTATGGCCGCGAAAGCATCGCCAACGCGGTGCGCGACCAGCTGCTGAAGCTGAACTATTACGCCGGCGCCGCCGGCACCGTTCCGGGCGCGATCTTCGCGCAGAAGCTGATCGAGAAGATGCCCGGCATGAGCCGGGTCTATTACTCGAACTCGGGCTCCGAAGCGAACGAGAAGGTCTACAAGATGGTGCGCCAGATCGCCGCGCGCCACCATGGCGGCAAGAAGTGGAAGATCCTCTATCGCGACCGCGACTATCACGGCACCACCATCGCCACGCTGGCGACCTCGGGCCAGGACCAGCGCGCCGCGGCCTACGGCCCCTTCCCCGACGGTTTCATCCGCGTGCCGCATTGCCTTGAATACCGCAAGCAATGGGACGTCGAGAACTACGGCGAGCGGGCGGCGGACGCCATCGAGGAGGTGATCCTGCGCGAAGGCCCCGACACCGTCGGCGCCATCGTGCTGGAACCGGTGACCGCCGGCGGCGGCGTCATCACTCCGCCCGAGGGCTACTGGCAGCGCGTGCAGGAAATCTGCCGCAAATACGACATCCTGTTGCATATCGACGAGGTCGTCTGCGGCCTAGGCCGCACCGGCACCTGGTTCGGTTACCAGCAATACGGGATCGAGCCGGATTTCGTCACCATGGCCAAGGGCGTCGCCTCGGGCTACGCCGCGATTTCCTGCACGGTGACGACCGAGCGCATGTTCGAGATGTTCAAGGACGCGCCCGAGGATGGGATGAGCTATTTCCGCGACATCTCGACCTTCGGCGGCTGCACCTCGGGCCCGGTGGCGGCGCTGGAGAACATGCGCATCATCGAGGACGAGGGGTTGCTGGAAAACACCGTCGCCATGGGCGAGAGAATGCTGGCGAACCTGCACGCGCTCATGGAGAAGCATGCCGTGATCGGCGACGTGCGCGGCAAGGGTCTCTTCCTGGGCGCGGAATTGGTCGCGGACCGCAAGACAAAAGAACCTCTGGCCGAAAAGCTGGTGCAGGCGGTGGTGGCCGACTGCATGGCGCAAGGCGTCATCATAGGCGCGACCAACCGCTCCGTTCCGGGCTTCAACAACACGCTCTGCCTGTCCCCGGCCCTGATCGCCACCGAGGACGACATCGACGCCATCACCGGCGCTATCGACGGGGCGCTGAGCCGCGTGGCCGGCTGAAAACAAACACGATCCGCGGCGGGACGATTCTGCCGCGGATTCCCGAAAGGCATTCACGAGGCGCCATATGGACATTTCCGCAATCGACATGACTGGTGCAACCGGCTGGCTGACCATCGATCTGGAAGCTCTTGCCGACAACTATCGCTTGCTGGCATCACGCGTGGTGCCCGCACGGCAAACGGCGGTGGTCAAGGCGGATGCCTATGGGCTAGGCGCGGTCCCGGTCTCGAATGCCCTTTACCAAGCGGGCTGCCGGGATTTCTTCGTCGCACAGTATCTTGAAGCAGTCACATTGCGCCCCGCACTTCCTGCCGATGCGCGCATCTTCGTGCTGAATGGCCTGCAACCCGGTGCGGAGGCGCGGGCCGCTGAGCTGGGCCTGATCCCGGTGCTGAACTCGCTTGAACAGGTGCGCAACTGGTCTGCCCTTGCCCTGCCCGCCGTGCTGCAGCTCGATACCGGCATGTCCCGATTGGGTGTGCCTACCGAGGAATTGCAGGCCGCGCGCGAGGAACTGGCTCAGGCCGGTACGCCCCTGTTGTTTCTGATGAGCCATCTGGCCTCCGCCGACGATCCGGCCAACAGCCAGAACGTTGAGCAACTGAACCGGATGCGGAACCTGGCTGCCGAATTCCCCGGCTGCGACATCTGCTTTGCCAATTCCGGCGGCATCTTCCTTGGCGACGACTATCACCACGCGCTGACCCGCTCGGGCATCGCGCTTTATGGCGGCGCCCCGACCGAAGGACGGCCGAATCCGATGCGGCCCGTCGTGGCACTGGAAGTAGCGGTTATCCATTTGCGCAATCTGGAGGCCGGAACAGCGGTCGGCTACAGCGGCACCCATGTCACCGCCGGCCCGACGCGAGTCGCGACCATCGCGGCGGGTTATGCCGACGGGCTGCTGCGCAGCCTCAGCAACCGGGGTGCCGTCTGGTTCCAGAGCCGGCGTCTTCCCATCATCGGCCGCGTCTCCATGGACAGTATTACGGTCGATGCTTCCGCCCTGCCGGAAGACACTATGACCCTTGGTTCGCGCGTCGAAATTCTTGGCCCGCACCAGACACTCGAAGATGTGGCCCGCGACGCCGGCACCATCTCCTACGAGATTCTGACCAGCCTCGGCCACCGCTACCACCGAACATATCTGCAACCCAATCCCCGCGGGAATACATCATGAAAGTCATCGTCCTTGGTGCCGGGATCATCGGCGTCACTTCAGCCTGGCAGCTTGCCAAAAGCGGCCACGAGGTCACGGTCATTGACCGTCAACCCGGTCCTGCCCTGGAGACCAGCTTCGCCAATGCGGGCGAGGTGTCCTTCGGTTACTGCTCGCCCTGGGCGGCGCCCGGCATTCCCGCCAAGGCGATCCGATGGCTGCTGATGCAACACGCGCCCCTGATCCTGCGACCCAAGGTCGACATGGCGATGATCCGCTGGCTGACCGCGATGCTGCGCAACTGCACCTCGGCCCGCTATGCGCTGAACAAAGGCCGCATGCTGCGCCTGGCCGATTACAGCCGCATCGCGCTGGCGGAACTGCGCGAGGAAACCGGTATCCGTTACGACGAGCGGATGCAGGGCACGCTGCAATTGTTCCGCACGCAAAAACAGCTTGATGCCAGCGGCAAGGACGTGAAGGCGCTGGCGGCCGACAACGTGCCCTACGAGGTGCTGGACCGCGACGGCTGTGTACGCACCGAACCGGCACTGCGCCATGTGCGCGAGAACTTCGTAGGCGGGCTGCTAACCCCGAAGGACGAGACCGGCGACTGCTTCAAGTTCGCCAATGCGCTGGCCGAACTGGCGGCGGCGAAAGGCGTGGTCTTCCGCTATGGCACCGGCATCCAGGGGCTGGACGTGCAGGGCGGCAGGGTGCGCGCGGTGCTGACCGACGCCGGCCGGATCGATGCCGATGCGGTCGTCGTCGCCATGGGCAGCTATTCGCCGCTGCTGCTGCGCCCGCACGGGATCCGTCTGCCGGTCTATCCGGTCAAGGGCTATTCGCTGACCATTCCAATCGAACGGCCAGAATTTGCGCCCGAATCCACCGTGATGGACGAGACCTACAAGATCGCCATCACCCGCCTAGGCGACCGCATCCGCGTCGGCGGCATGGCCGAAATCTCTGGCTATGCGCTGCATCTGGGGATCCCGCGGCGAAAGACGCTGGAACATTCGGTGACGGACCTGTTCCCCGGCGGCGATCCGGACAAGGCGGAATTCTGGTCCGGCCTGCGCCCGATGACCCCGGACGGAACTCCGATCATTGGACCGACGAGGGTGCAAGGACTGTACGTGAATACCGGCCACGGTACGCTGGGCTGGACCATGAGCAGCGGCTCGGCCCGACTCATCGCCGATCTCGTAAGTGGCCGGAAGCCCGAGATCGACGCGACTGACCTGGCTGTCAGTCGTTACGCCTGAGCCGGTACACGCTGCACCGAATGCACCAGAAGTAATCAAGAGGAGAACCGATATGGAAGAACTCTACCACTGGATCGACGGCAAGGAAGTCAAAGGCACTTCGGGCCGCTTCAGCGACGTGATGAACCCCGCTACGGGCGAGGTGCAGGCCCGAGTGCCTC